>NZ_JARESU010000028.1:0-102708 GCF_046027075.1 Paraburkholderia sp. RL18-085-BIA-A
GCGCAACGATTTCCCCATGTTCAGATTGAAACGGTAAGCCGCTTCGGTTATCAGATCTCTGGCGCGCGCTAGCCTGTCTGACTGCGGTCGGGGCGCTCGTGCTGCAGGCGCGGGCTCGCGTTGTTTCATTGCCGGATAGCAGAATGCCCACGCAAGCGGGCATTCTGTCTTCAACGGCTCACGATCCGAAGTATACGTTGCAAAAGCTTGGAGGTCCGACGCAAGCGCCGGCGTCCTGTGTGTTTTGCGCCGCGCAGCCCGACAGCAGCACGGTGACGACGAGTGCGAGGCGCGCTGCATGCCGGTATAGCGCGCGAGGCTGACGAGGCTTGATCATCGCGTTCATAAAGGCTCCGTGCTGCGACGCTCAGCCGCCGGCGTAGATAGTCGAATTCAGGTAGGCGAGTTGTCCGTCCTTCTCGGCCTGAACGAGTTCCTGATAGACCTGGGCACGCGTCTTGGGTTGAACTGCTTCATCATACGGCGGCACCCACTGTCCCACCTGAGCAGGCACTGCAGCCTGCGCGACCTGTGGCGCAGGCGTGGCAGTGGCGCCCCCGCTACTGAGATTGCTGGGGCTGCTCTGTGCAAATGCCGGAGCGCAGAGGATCAGACCCAATGCGGCCACGGTAGAAGTGAGTTTATGCATATTAGTTCTCCATATTAAGCGACTAGGTGGCCGCTGCAGCGTTATTGCATCGGACAGACATCAGGATAGACAGGTGGGACTAGCGCTTTGGCGATACCAGCGTGAAAAGATATTCATGTGTCGATCATGTCGTGCGCGATGTAGTACGCCAGAGGCTGTGATGGAAGCCGCATTTTGATGTAGGGCGGTTCATCCTTGCTCGACGCGAATCACAAGGCATCAGGTGCTTCGAAGACTACTGTGTCGTTCGGTGACCATCGACTGCCCTGTGCCTGCGCGAGCCGCACGGCGGCCGTCAAACGGCCCGTGTAGACCGCGGACGTACGGATTTCAGTGTCAAGCTCCGTCGTCTGCGCGGTCACGACATTGAGATAGTTCACCACGCCGTCGCGATAGCGGGACAAGGCCAGCGCCAGCGTGCGCTGCGCAGAGGCCAATGCATACTGCTCCTGCGTCGATTCGTCGCCGAGATGGTGCAATAGCGCGAGGTTGTCTTCGACCTACTGGAATGCGCTCAGCACGATGGACCTGTACTTCGCGCCGTTTTCGGCAAGTTGTGCTTCGGCGGCGTGCGTGATGGGCGTGCGCCGGCCGCCGTCGAACAGAGTGAACAGCGGCGTTGGACCGATCCACCAGATTTCTTGGGAGCGATCAGCCACGGAGACAGCACGTCTGTCTGAACCGCCGTCCAGCCCGAGCGAAAGATCGGGAAAGAAAGCCGCTTTGGTGACGCCGGTCTTCGCATTGGCGGCGGCGACCGTGCGCTCTGCGGACGCAATGTCGGGACGCCGCTGAAGCAGTTCGGCCGGGATTCGATAGCGGCGCCCGGAGGACAAGTGCATCATCCGAGGACATAGCCCGAACCGCGAATCGTACGAATGACCGGACGCTCGTCGAACGCATTGAACTTGCGGCGCAGACGGCCCACATGCACGTCGATCAGATTCGTACCCGGGGCGAAGCGGCAATCCCACACAGCCTCGAAGATCATCGTGCGAGTGAGTACCTGGCCCGCGTGACGCATCATGAATTCGAGCAGACGCAGCTCGGTGGGCTGCAGCGAGACTTCTTGTCCGCGATACGCAACGTAGCGGCGCACCAGATCGAATTCCAGTGGTCCGACTCGCAACACGGTTTCTTCCTTGACGCCGCGCTGACGGCGTCGCATCAGTACTTCGACACGAGCAGACATCTCTTCGGGGGAGAAGGGCTTGGTCAGGTAGTCGTCGCCACCGGCACGCAGTCCTTCAATGCGCTGATCTACATTGGACAGCGCGCTCATGACCAGTACGGGCGTTTCGATCCCGAGGCCACGCATTGTGGAGAGGATCTTGAGTCCGTCGAGGTCAGGTAGCACACGATCAATCGTGATTACATCGTAATCGCCGGACATGGCCTTGGCCATGCCCTCGCGGCCCGTGCGGGCAACGTCGACATTGAAGCCACTCGCGATCAATGTTTGACACACGTCTTCGACGACTAGTTCGTCGTCTTCAATAGTGAGGATTTTCGGCATCTGCTTCGCCCGTGTCGGCGGCCCGTATGAAGACCCGTGTGTGAAAGATGCTGGTCATCATCGGGCAGCTCGACTAACAGGTTGCAGCTACGACGGTGAAGGATTCTTCATGTTGGTGCGATGTTCATGAAATAGCGGCGGTAATTCGTCGGCATCTGTCGCGGGCAGGCATTGCGGTTTCCTGCCGGCCTGACCCGCGTCGAGAGATCCGCTATTGCGTGACATTGGCTTGTGCCGACATGCTGGATTGCGCGGCGCCTGCGCAGTCGGCTTCGTACTTGAGATGCAGCCTCTGCTCGGCCTGTTCGAGGGGAGCCGGATAATCGGCATCGTCACCGGCCGACGGCTGATAGCCGACGGATTCCAATTCGCTCAGCTCGTTCATCAATTGCGCGTGTGTGACGGATCCTTTGAGCGGCGTGAAAGGATAGTCTTGACACTGTTGAGGCGTCAGTTTTCCGGCGGCGAATGCAGAAGTTGTGACGGCAAGCAGTGCGGTGCAGACGAGGGCCTTGAATGTGCGATCCATGATGATCATCTCCAGAAAGAAAGGGAAGGCACACGCGGCGATGGCGGTGTGCTTCGGCGCAGACCGTGTGGAACACGGACGGTCGCTATGCAGGGTAGAGGGGTGGAACTCGCAGAACGGCCTTAGAGAGATGAAGGTTCTTTTAGACGACGTCGTGCATGCGGACGGAAACCGCTAGACGGCCGGATGACTTTTTTTTCATGTTCGGTTGGCCGGGGTGTTAACACGGTGCTCGTATCGTTGGTTCAGGCGAGACGTACTCGCCGCCACCAATTCGCAATGCGGTCCATCGTCTGGAGAGGCTTTATGAAAAGACAACTAATCTTCTTTATCACCGCGTCCACGATCGTCCTGTCGTCCGGTACCGTGCTCGCACAGTCGCAACCGTCCACGCCTGAGCAACCATCATTGCCTACCAATACAGGCATGACACTGCAGTCGGGTGCGAGCGAGGCGCTACCATGGGTCTCGCCGGACGACAACCGGCAGGGAAAGACCCGCGCACAGGTCGAGCAGGAACTGATTCAGGCGCAGCAGGATGGCCAGCTCGCCAATCTGAACAAGACAATCTATGCACATCACTGATGCGTGACAGGCAACGGGTGTTCTGCCTGTTGCCCGCACTGCGTTGCGCAGCCTGGCTTAGGCCGCTGCGCGTAGTGGGACGGAGCGATTCCTGGCGCGGAAGAAGTCGACTGAGAAGTCGATGAAGGTGCGCACTTTTGCAGTCAATTGAGTGCGGCCGGAGTAGACGATCGACACGGTACGCAAGCCGTCATTGAGAGGATATTGCTCGAGAACGCGCACTAGTGTGCCTCGTTCGAGATCGTTGCGGATGAGTGGCATCGGCAACAAGGCAACGCCCAGATGGTTGACGGCGGCTGCATGCGCCACCGCATGACTGGGCGTGCGCAGTGCATTGCGCAGCGCCTGAACGCGGTAGATTTCCGTGCCGTCCGTCAATTCCCAAGTGCGGGGGACCCCGTCGGAAACGATGAGCAGGCTGTGTGAGCCGAGCGCGGCTGGTTCGGCCGGTGCGCCGCGCCGTACCAGATAGGTGTGCGACGCCACGAGAATTTCCTCGAATTTGACGAGTTCCCGGCTCACCATCGACGAGTTCGGTTGACGGCGCGTATCCGTGAACCCGACATCGAATCCGCCTTCGATCATATCGATGTGCGAGTCGAAAGTGGATATGTCGAAGTCGACGAGCGGCTGCGTCTGGTGATAGGCAGCGAGTAGCCCGCAAAGCTGCGATGCCGCGAACGTCGCGGAAGTGCCTATCCTTAACGTTCCGTGCGGGGAGCGTGTGGTTTTGATGAGACTCGATTCGACTTCGTCGAACGTGTCGATGACCCTCCGGCATCCCTGGAGATACTCGGCACCCGCTTCCGTCAATGAGAGGGAACGCGTCGAACGATTGATCAGACGCAAGTTCAGATGCGCTTCGAGCATGTTGATACTGCGGGTCACTGCAGCGGCGGACATACCCAACTGACGCGCGGCGAGCGCGAAGCTGTTCAGGTCAACCACGCGCATGAACACGCGCATTCCCTGAATCTGGTCCATTTGAAAGGCTCCAAGTCGGCGATGCTTTGCATCATCGGGTATACCGTCTAACTTTCACCCGGCATGTTCGTGAAGAAATGTTTAGACACGGAGCGTGATGTGAGCGGTGGGCGAGACGGGGCACGAGTACTGTCGCGTGCTTGCAACGAGGTGGTCACCGCGTCGATAAGGTCGCATGCGGTCGGCACCTTTGGGGGCCGTTCACTTCAATTTCCCGGAATACGCGTTGCGTCGGCAGCGCAGCCTGACACCATCGCACCGGCCGCGGCCAGCACAAGTTGCAGTCGAGCTGCGCCGATACGTCGCGCTTTTGGGCCGACCGGTCTTGATCGTGTGCATCTTTTCGTCGCGATCCGGATGCGGTTAGCCGTGCGAGTAGAGCTCCGCGTTCAGGTACTGCTCCTGGCCGTCTTGCTCTGCCTGAATCAGCTCCTGATAGACCTCTGCGCGCGTCTTGCCGGCCACCGGCTCACCATACGGCGCCGACCATTGGCCGGCTTGCGCTGCGGGGGAGGGCGGGTTGGCCGGCGCGGACAGGGTGCCGGCTGGGGTGTTCGCGGGCGCGGCGGTCTGCGCGAAGGCGGAGCCGCAGAACGCGGCGCAGGCAAGGGCGAGGGGGATCAGCGGGAGTTTCATTTGAGATTCCTTTAGCGTCAGAAGAGGTTGGCCACCGCGCGCCAATGTCAGGGCTTTGCAACGGCCAGAGTTCAGTGTAAGCAGAGGTCCATAGCGGTTCGGCCGCACGACTGTGAAATCTTTTTCATCCGGCGGTGTGCGCGTGGAGCGTTTTCGATGCCGGCCGGAATGATCGGGTCTTGTTGCGCCAGCGCGGTCGCCACGTCCTGTGGCGACAGGTGCTTCTGCTGCAGCGTGAGCGGATCGAGGTCGATATGCACTGCGCGGAGCTTGCCGCCGTGGGGCGTCGGAATCGCGACGCCCGGCATGCTCAGCAATTGCAGGCGGATGAAGTTGGTCGAGTAGCAGGCGAGCGCCGCCAGCATGATGACCGTGCAAGGGCGGGTCTACGCGAGGCGGACGATCTTCAGCATCGGGCAAGGGGGCCGTAGTCGAGGTTCGACAGGCAAGCGCAGCCAATGCGGCAGCATGTACCGCCGCACCTATCCGAGCACCTGGCCGGAGCCGCGAGTCGTGCGAATCAGCGGCGGCTCGCCGGCCGTTTTGAGCTTCTGCGCAGGCGGCTGACGCGCACGTCGATCAGGTTCGTGCCCGGGTCGAAGCCGCCGCCCCATACGCCTTCGAAAATCGTCGTGCGCGTCGGTACACGGCCCGCGTGGCTCATGACCGGTGCATGCGGTCGAGTTCGAACGGCCCGACTCGCAGCACGGTGGACTCCGGCGTGCCGTTGCGCGGGCGCCTGCGCAGCAGCACATCGACGCGTGCGGAAATCAGCGGATCGCTCCGAATGCGAAGGATTCCTTATAGTAGACGCATCGCTCAGTTCGGCATGCCGTTCGTTTCCAGCGATGCTTCCACCTGCGCCGTCAACGCATCAATCAGTCTGACGAGACTGTCCTTGGGCACGGCAAAGCCGGTCCAGTTGAAGCCCGTATGTCGGAAGAACACGACCGCGCCTTCAAACAGGGGATGCTTTTCCGTGTACCAGCACGGATCGACTTCGACCACGTAGCGATGCCGGTGCGAAACTTCCTTTGACACCTCGGGGCGCATCCGGGCGCGCAACAGCGCAAGGTGTTCGATCAATGCGTCGAGGTCGGGTACGTCGAGCAGCGCGGCGCTGCGGTCGATCGTTACGCGCAGCGCTTGATCGCCGAATTCGTTGACGAGTTCCACTTGCATCGGATGAGACATATCCACTCCTGCCACTGGCTAACCGGCAGAAGTATGCGCGTTGGGCGCTCACGATAAATGGAAGAGGGACTCGAAAATGATGAAACTTGTTTCATCGAATCTGCGCGACGCAGTCTAAAAAACGTTCATCCGTTTCACTTCGGTTCGATGCACAGCGCGGCGCATCCTGGCACCGTCGATTCAGCCCGCGAGGAGTGGATGGCATTGTCACGTTGACGTGTTGACGACGCAATAGCCAATAGAACAAACCGCTGGCTCAGAAATCGGACGGATGTTGGGTGAGCCCAGTGAAGCGATGCCACGTGGCCAAGCGTACGGCAAGCTGTTTGCGATAGAGTGATGCGCGCAGTACATGTCGCTTGAGCGCGAAGTGCTGGCGGACCAGTCCGAAGCTCGACAAGAGAGCTTGTGTGCGATCAGGATCAAGGAAGCCACGCACGCCCCGGAGGAAGTCCCCTTGGGGGATCCGGCGTTCGCGTTCAAACGTAGGCTGATGGCTAGTTTCGGCGGAGTTGTTCACCCCTCCACTGGCTTTGACGAGAACGTGTTTGACATTTATCAGTTCGGAGATCTCGGCTTTCGCAGCCGGGTAACTGCGCAACTGATCGGTGACTTCCGGCGCGGTGCGTCGGGACAGGCCGCGAGCACTCGTTTCAAGAAGCGCTTTGCTGCGGCCTTATCGCGAGGTTTCTGCAGCAGGAGGTCGAGTTCGGCGACATGCTGGTCGACTGCCATAGCAGGCAAGGTGCACCGCGCAACGTAACGAACACTTCGTCAAGATGCCATGTGCTGCCAGGTGTGCGACGAGCAGCCTTCATGCGATGAGCAGAACCCGCGCCGAATTTGTCGCACCAGCGGCGGATCGTCTCGTAACTGACGACGACACCGCGCTCGAACAGCAGTCTTCAATATCACGCAGGCCGAGCTGGAGCCGGAAGTACTCCCGAACCGCGTGGCTGATGACCGTCGCCGGGAACCGGTGGCCGTGATAAAGCGATTTTGTTTTCTCCATCGCGCAATCTTACGTATCACTTCGCGAACGTGACAGAGCCTTTCCGTCCACCATGATCGCCCACTTGGCCTGCTGGTGCCAGTGCATCTCGCGCACGCCGTTGGCCGCGAGACACATGCTGACGCCCGAGATGTCTTCGGAAATCGCAAAGTCGTCCTGCGTCACTTCACCCGCCCATCCGCCGTTCTGATAGCGTCTGTGCGCGTTGTTGAAGGAGGTCCAGCAGAGCGGCATGCCATTGACATTGGTGGCCGGCGGATTCTGGAATGATGGGAACTGGCTCGCGAGCGTCGCGCTTGGCGGGCCCGGGTCGTTCAGGCTGGTAGGGCTCTTCGTGTTGATCCGGTTTTTGGGCGGCCGCTCCAGGTTGCCGGACGATGCTACTTTGGCGCTGGCGGCCACGCCGAGGGAGGCCGCCGATGCGGCAGCGTCTGCCAGAACCTTGTGTCTAGACAGATCAGTCATCGTGATTCCTTTTTTACGTGTGATTAAAGGGCGTTCGATAAGTTGATTCGAGTCACTGCGTAGTGTCTATAGATAATCAAGATGCCTAATCTCCATTGTTTGGGCGCGCGGTTTTTACTGACCGGTCAAAGCCGGTCCGATCGCATCCTCAATTCGGTTCGCGAACGTCACCTGGCGCGTGGTGAAGCGCGACCGGATTGAAGGGAATCGTCTGTTTCGAGGTCGGCAGATCCGCCGTGCTCCAGCCGCCGCCGACCGCGCCAATCAGCCCTGCAGCTGCCTGTAGTTGGCGGGTCTGCACCTGAACCGTTGCCAGCTCCGCGCTCAGCGCGGCGACCTGCGCAACCGTCACACTGAGGTAGTTGTCCAGACCGTTGGTATAGAGGCGCAGCGCGAGGTCCTGCACCTTGAGCGCAGCCTTGAGCGCATCTTGCTGCTGGGTGTTCTCCGAGATGAGACTGTTCGTCAGCAAGAGCTGATCTTCGACCTCGCGAAACGCCTGCAGCACAGTCGCGCGGTAATTGTCTGCGGCCTGCGTGAACGCCGACTTACTCTGCTGTTCCTCCGCTCTGCGCAGCCCGCCCTCGAACAGGGGCAACGCGGCCGATGCGCCGATCGACCAGAGGCTGTTGGGCAGGGAAGCGAGCCCACCGAACGCGTCATCCTGGAATCCCGCATTGGCGCTCAACTGAATGTTCGGATAGAACGCCGCGCGCGCCACGCCGATCGCCGCGTTTTCTGCCGCCATTTGTCGCTCGGATTGTGCGATATCGGGGCGCCGTTGCAGCAGGGCGGAGGGCACGCCCACCGGAATCCTGGGAATCGCCAGGGATGCCAGTCCTTCGGCGGGCAGGCTGAAGGTCGACGGGTTTTCGCCTGCGAGCACGGCGATCGCGTGTTCGAGCACGCCGCGCTGCGCCTGGATGTCGGTATCGGCCGCCTGTGCCGAGGAGAGCTGGTTCTGAGCCCGCTCGACGTCGAGACCTGCGGCAATCTTTCCCGCAAAGCGCAGCTTCGTGATCTTGAGCGCTTCGCCGTAATAGGCGAGCGTTTTCGTATAGACCGCATGCTCCGAGTCGAGCCCTCGCAGCGCCATATAGTCATTGGCCAGTTCGATTTCGAGGCTCAACCGTGCTGATGCAACCATCGCGGCAGTGGCCTGGGCATTGGCCTTCGCATAGTTGGTCCGATTCCGAATCTCGCCCCAGAAATCGGGCTCCCACGACAGGGCCGCCCCGTAGCCGAGCGAACCTTCCTCACTCGGCCCGGCTCCGGCGGCGCGGAAAAGTCGGTGCTCGGATTGGCGGTTCTTCGATCCATACGCTTGGGCGCTCAGCTGCGGAAACAATTGCGAGCGGGCCTCGCCCACGATATCCCGCGCCTGGGTGTAGGTTTCCTCCGCTGCCTGAAGATTGGGGTTGGCGGCATTCAGGCTTGCTTCCAGATGATTGAGTTGTTCGTCGCCGAACATGGTCCACCAGTCACCCTGCGCGAGCTGCGCTTCCGGATTCGCGAGCGCGAAGGGCCCCGTTCCTTTGTAACTGGCGGGCAGCGCCATTTGCGGCGGCGTATAGGGCGGCGCAAGACTGCATCCGGCAAGCGGACCGAGCAGCATCAGGATCGTGGCGACGGCAAGACGGCAACGAGGATTGAAGTAACGCATCATTTCGGCTCGCTCGTGGCAGCTGCGACGTTGCCTTGCTGATTCCCGCTTGAATGCGCCGGCTCGGATGCCGCGGTTCGGACCTCCGCTTCCGGCGCGACGCCCGGTACCCCGCTTACGATTTGCACTTTCTCGCCTTCGAGGGTGCCCGCAGAAGGATTGGCGATGAAGCGGTCGGTGGGTTTCAGGCCTGAGAGCACTTGAACGTTCTGGCCAAGATTCAGCCCGAGCTTGACGTTCTGGAGGTGCACCCTGTCATCCGAATCGATGACCGCCAGCTGCATGCCCTGGTCGCGGAACAGCAGCGCCTGTTCGGGCACGACGAGCACGCTCCGGTTGGTGGGCACGACAAACCGAACCGTCGCATAAGTTCCCGGCCAGATCAGATGGTCCGGGTTTTGAGCCACCAATTCTGTGATGACGGTTCGCGTCTGCGGGTTGAACGCGTTCGCGGTCGTCAGGAGCGTCGCCTTGAACTGGCGGCCCGGATACTGAGGCAGGGTGAAGGTCGCCTCGAGGCCCGGCTTCAGCATGTCCGCGTAGTCCTGCGGCACGGAAACGAAAAGCCGCATCTTGTGTATATCCGCTACTGAGAACAGCTCATCCGCCGTTCCCCGGGAACTGACGTCACCGCCCGCGGCGTTCACATAGTTGCCTACGTCCGTGTCGCGCGAGGTGACTACGCCGTCGAAAGGCGCCACGATATTCTTGAACCCCTCCAGCGCGTGGTAGCGCGCGAGGTCATGCTGGGCTGCCAGCACTTGAGCCTGCTTCGCCGCGGCATCGGCGACTTTAACGTCCACCTCCTCCTGCGCGACGGCTTCCGTGCCCGCAAGTGCCTTCCAGCGCTGCGCCGTCACATTGGCAAGCGTGCCGTTGGTTTTCGCCACGTCGAGATTCGCTACCGCCGTCTGGTACTGCTCGTCGACGGTAGGCGCGTCAATCGTGGCGAGTAATGTACCGGCCTTGACGAACGCGCCGTAATCCACGTACCACTTGTGCACGTAGCCGGAAACCTGCGCATAGATCGGGGCGGTGTACCAGGCCTTGATGTTGCCGGGCAGCGTGACCGCTCGCGTTGCGGGTCCTGACATAGGCGACATAACCTGAACCTGCGGTACGGACTCCTCGTCGGCGACCGATTTAAGGTCGGTGACATTGTCGTGGCGGTCGACGATGCCGTAGACAACAAGGCCGGCAAGAACAAGCGCGGCGATCGCGGCGGACCATTTGGGTCGGAATCGGATCGGGGCCGCAACTTCGCGATTTACGTTCATACATGGGACTCCGTAGCATTTTTGTCGTTGCGATGCATCATCGCGAATACGCAGGGAACAAAGAGCAAAGTGGCGAACGTCGCGACGAGAAGTCCACCAATGACCGCGCGTCCGAGCGGTGCGTTTTGAGTATTGCTCATTGACATCGGCAGCATCCCGATGATCATCGCGAGGGCGGTCATCAGAACCGGGCGGATACGGGCGTATCCGGCTTCGATGGCCGCGGCGATCGCATCACCGTGTTCCGCGAGGCGCTCGCGGGCATACGACACGACAAGGATCGAGTTGGCCGTCGCCGTGCCCATGCACATGATTGCGCCCGTGAGCGCAGGCACTGAACCGTTCGTATGTGTGAGGAAGAGGCTCCAGACAATGCCGGCGAGCGCCCCTGGCAATGCCGTGATGATGATGAATGGGTCAAGCCATGACTGGAAATTGACGACGATCACCAGATAAACCAGCAGCACGGAAAGCGCCAGTCCCCCCAGAAGCTGCACGTACGCGCTGTTCATCGTCGTAGCCTGGCCGCGCAGATGCACGGTCGCGCCATGCGGCACCTGCGAATTCATCTCCTTCACGACCTGTTCGACTTGATCGTAGACAGCTCCGAGGTCGCGCCCCTGGTTACTGACGTAGATATCGATCGAGGGCAGGATGCTGTAGTGAGACACCAGCAAAGGCGTGCCCGTTTGCGTTACGGTGCCGAGTGCGCCCAGCAACTGCGACTGCTGTCCACCTGGATTGCCGTTGCCTTGATTGATCGGAATCGTCTCGAGGTCGTTCATCGACGCGAGCTGGTCTTGCGGCGTCTGCATGTTGACGAGGTGCGAGACACCGTTCGTCGTGTCGAGCCAATACGTTGGCGCCGTCTGCCCGCTGCCGGACAGCGTCGCAAGGGCGTTATTCGCGATGTTGGCTTCGGTCAGGTTCATACCGGAGGCAAGCGAGCGGTCCGCGGCAATCCTGAGCGTCGGTTCATTGAACGCCTGTTGAATGTGGACGTCGGCGCTGCCCGGAATCTTGCGGATGCGTGCAGCAAGCGCCTGCGCGAAGGCCATGTTCTGGGCTTGTCCGCGGCCCGAGATCTGCACATCGATTGGCGCGGGCAGGCCGAAATTCAGGATCTTGGCCGTGATGTCGCCGGGCAGGAAGGAAAACTCCGTGCCGGGAAACAGCTTTGGCAGTTCGCGGCGCAGCTTGAACCGGTAGTCGTCCACAGGCGACTGTCCATTCTTCAGACTGATCGTAATGTCGCAGTCCTGCGGACCGATCGTGCCGTCAGAGGTATAGGCCAAGTTGAGGCTGCTGGAGGGCAGGCCGCAGTTATCGACCAGATTGGTGACTTGGCCCGGCAGAATCTTCCGGATTTCGCCATTGACGAGCACCGCGATCTTCGATGCATCTTCAAGCCGCGTACCGATCGGTGCGCGCATGTGCAAATCAACTTCGCCCGACTTGATGTTTGGGAAAAAGTCACGGCCGAGGAAAGCGAGCAGACTCATCGACGCGACCGCAAAGGCAACGAAGCCTATGATGAAGCGCTTGCGATGAACCACGGCGGCGGTCAGCACGTCCCGGTATTGATCGCGAAAGTGCAGGAAACCCTGCTCGAAGCGTTGCTGAAACCGGGTGAAAAAGCCAGCATTGCCTTCGTGCTCGTGCTCGTGCCCGTGCGCTTTCACCTGGCCGCGCAGCAGCCATGCGGCCATCGTCGGCAGCAGCGTGCGCGAGAGGATGAACGAGGCGAGCATCGCAAAGATGATGGCTTCGGCAAGCGGACGGAACAGATACCCCGAGATGCCGCCCAACTGGAACAACGGCAGCCAGACAATACAGATGCACAGCGTCGCGACGAGCGTCGGCACAACGATCTGGTTTGCCGCCGCAATGATTCCCTCCTCCAGATCGGCGCCCCCTTCGAGGTGGGAATCGATGTTTTCGATCATGACGGTCGCGTCGTCGACCAGAATACCGACCGCGAGCGCCAATCCGCCAAGCGTCATGACATTGATCGTCTGCCCGGTGTAGTGCAGTACCAGCAGCGAAGACAGGATCGCGAGCGGAATCGATGTCGCAACGATCAACGTCGAACGCCAACTGCCGAGAAAGAGCAGCACGGTCAGCCCTGTCAAGATCGCTGCAGTGATCATCTCCTGAACCACCTCTGCCACCGAATCGCGCACGAACCCCGAGGCATCGTTGAGCGGCGTGATCTTCACGCCCGGTGGCAGCGTCCGGATAATACCTGGCAGCGCCTGCTTGATGCCTGCCACCACGGCGAGGGTCGAAGCGTTGCCGCTCTTGAAAATCTGGATCAGCACCGACTGCTTGCCTTTCACCAGGACCGCGTTCGTCTGCGGTGGCGCCCCGCGATGCACGTAGGCGACGTCGCGCAGATAGACCGTCGCGCCGTTTACCGTCTTGATCGGCATGTCGTTGAATGTCGGCACATTGAGCGGCGTCGAATTCGTTTCAACCATGAAGTCGAGGCCGCCGATCTTCTGGTCGCCCGCAGGAAGCACCACGTTCTGCGACCTGAGCGCCGCCGCTACATCTGCGGCCGAGAGGCCATGCGCTAGCAGCTTCGTCTGGTCCAGATCGATTTCGACGTTCAATGAAGCGCCCCCATACGGATTCGGAATCGAGACACCCGGCACGGCCACCAGTTGCGGGCGGACCAGGTTAGACGCCATGTCGTACACCTGCGCGGCGGTCATGTTCGGGGCAGAGACTTGAAGGTCCAGCACCGGGACCGAGGACGCGTTGTACACCAGCACTTGAGGCGGCGTGATGCCCGCCGGCATTTGCTTCAGCACGGTCTGCGAGATGGATGCAACCTGGGCCTGGGCTGCGGAGATGTCGGTGCCCGGTTGAAAGAAGATCTTCACGATGCCGGCACCGTACAGGGACTGGCTCTCGATATGCTCGATGTCGGCCACCGTCGCGGTTAAGGCGCGCTCGTAGTAGTAGACCACGCGGCCGGACATATCCTGCGGGGACAGTCCGTTGTAGTTCCACACGACCGCGATCACCGGGATACGGATGGCGGGAAAGATGTCCGTCGGCGTCTTCAATACAGCCATCGCGCCGAACAGGATAATGAGGATGCTCATCACCACGAAGGTGAGGGGGCGGCGCAAGGCAACCAGGACAATGGCGTTCATGTAAAGGTGTCTGTGTCGGATGAGCATTGCGTCGGCGCCCTGGTCCTGCGGGAACCGACGAGGTATATAAACAGAGGCCATGATCGGGGGCGCGGCATAAGCGAACATCGCCACTCAGATTAAGTTTTATTTAGTTAGCGTTTTGCGGAGTGCTGTTGCATTCGATCAGACGCCAAACTGGCGTCACGCGACGGAGCGGCTCCCTGAATCTCCAGGCACTAAAACAACGGGCAGGCATACCGGAGCGCCGGCGGCGGTGGTCAGCGCAAGAGAAGCAGGCGATAGTGCGAGAGAGTTTCGAGGCGGGCAAGTCGGTCTCGAGCACGCTCAGTGATGTGTCACGCGAAAATACCAACTGCATGGCAGAAAGGGCTGCAGGCGCGACGCCCTGCGAAAGTGGTGGCAGTCGTATTAGCGAACAAGACGGCGAGAATTGCGTGGGCAGTCCTGGCCCACGACAGTACTTGCGAAGTCGGCCATGTGAGTGGGAGGCCTGCATATCGGAAGGCCTGCATATCGGAAGGCGGCATCCTCAACACCGACGCCAATCCGCGTCAGATCTAGACGGCGTGATACCCGACGGCGCGCAGTTCAAGCCAGTCTGAGTCTGCAAGGGGTACCTCACTGAACTGGCGCATGGTAGCTATCGCTCGCAGCCGGTGCGGCGCGTCTACATACCAAAAGGCAAAGGACATCGCCCGCTCGGTATACCCGCCGTAAAAGACCCGAACGCCTTCTTCGCTAATCTTGGGCTGTTCACGAACTCCGAGGCCCTTCGATTGGCGTGCCGATCTCGACGTGGAAACAACTGACTCGAGAGCCCGTCGCGGGAAAACTGCACACCGGGCCCGGAGGGAGGGGAGGGCGATCGCTGTTTCCTACCCCTGTTCTCCGGCCATGAACGGTCCTTCGCAGTCGCATGGCGAACGTCTGCTGATGAGCGACGAGTCGCCATTTGGCGAAGCAACGGCCACCGACGACTCGTAGGACGGGAGCCAGCTTCAATCTCAAGCGCTGACAGAGGTGGCTCAGATTTCGATGGCCATTCTGGCCGATGACGCCTTCCGCTGGAACAAGCAAAATGTTACGAATAACTTGCTAATCATTTTCTGTTTTCAGGCGCATTTATCCCTTTGTAGTCGTAGATCTATTTGCAAATGTGGCGGACACGCGACAGCAGACGTGCGATGCAGCGCCGCACCTTCTGCGCCTCGTTGTGCCCACCTGCGTCCGCCCTCGCTTCTCAATCGTTTGCTAAATATTCATGACACTTTGTTCACGTTTCTGAAATCGTGTCTTTCACTACTTCCAGTCGCGACGCACCGACGAAAACTTATACTCCGCACGCTGTTGCATTGGCGATCAGGAGTCGCCTGTTAGGAAACGACATACGTTATCGGGGAACTTGAAATGAAGTTGAGGAATCTGGCGATTGCGTCAGCCATGCTTTTGACTGGGGCAGCACATGCACAAAGCAGCGTGACGCTCTACGGCACCATCGACACGAGCATGGTCTATGTGAACAACGCTAAAACTAGCACCGGCCAAGGTGCCAGCCAATTTCTGCTGACCTCTGGAAGCCTAAGTACCTCGCGCTGGGGCTTGCGCGGCAATGAGGATCTCGGCGGCGGTCTGCACGCCGTGTTCGACCTGGAGAGCGGCTTCGCGGTGAACAATGGCGCGCTCAAAAATTCAACAGCCGCGCAAACGGACCTGTTCGGCCGCCAGGCGTGGGTTGGTCTCAGTTCCGACCAGTACGGGGCGCTTACGCTGGGTCGTCAATACGATTTCATTGTCGACTATGTCGCACCGAATAGCGGGACGGGATCGGGTTTCGGCGGCAATCTTGCGTCCCACCCGTACGACAATGACAATTTGGACAACGACTTGCGTCTGAACAATTCGGTCAAGTTCAGCAGCGTCTCGTATGGCGGCTTCAAGGCCGGCGCGATGTATGCGTTCTCCAACATGGCCGGCGCAGGCGGGAACAACAACGCATACAGCTTGGGCGCCAGCTATTCCAACGGTCCGATCAATATTGGGGCCGCGTATCTTCAACTCAACCGTGACGCGGCATTGCCGAACGCGGCAGGCGCATCGAGCATCAACGACGGCGACCAGCTGGCGGGGGGCGGCGACCAACAAATCTGGGGCGCCAGTGCTCAGTACAGATTCGGCGAGAAGTCTGCCGTCGGCCTCGTATACACCCATTCTGTTACCTACAACATCAACTCGCTTTTCGGCGCCACCAACACCATCTCGGGCCAGTCGATGAAATTCGACAACTTCGAGATCAACGGTCGCTATTTCGTGCGGCCCGATTTTAGCCTCGGTGCGTCCTACACGTACACCATGGGTGCGTTTTCGGGCGGATCAACCGGACCGGCGGCCGACCCGCATTGGAACAATTTTGTAGTTCAGGCCGATTATCAGTTTTCGGCTCGCACGGAAGTGTACGCGCAAGCGGTCTATCAGCTCGTCGGCGGCGGCAATGGCAACTCTATATTTAACGCTGGCGTCTACGGCATGACGCAGTCTTCGACTAACAAGCAGCTTGTCACGGCGATCGGCTTGCGTCACCGGTTCTAAATGCTGATTTCGAGCTGTAACTCGTAGCACTCCAGACGACATGAAGGACGCCGCCAGGCGTCTTTCAAATTACGGTGATAAGCGCGAGTGGGCTTACTGTCCCGTATAGCCGATCGGTGCGGTGACGTTGACCCTGAACACGGACACACCAGAAACCACGCAATGGGTCCCGCATGGGCAGGCCGCGTAAATTCCCGGATCGAACAACCTCAAACGTTCGGGTCGCGGCGAGTACCGCACCGCTGCACTTGTCGCAGCTGGCGCGCACAAAAGCTTTTCGGTGATAGCCTTCAGGCAACAGTCCCAGACGCAGCAGCTGTGCCAGATAGGCGGCATCCCCGCTGATGTTGCGATGATCCTGCTCGATCAGGTTGTTCAAACACTTCGACGATCGCAATGTCGTGTCCGCGGGCAGAAACTGGTCCGCCTTCATTTCACGCACCGCGCGGTGAGACGCAGTGTAACCGTCCAGCGTGATTGTCTTCGGAGCGAGCCCTTGACTCCTGATCGCTTTCGCGAAGAAGGCCTTCGCCGCAGCGACATCGGGCCTGGCGCTGTGCCGGAAGTCGACCGCCTTTCCTGCGCGGTCAACTGCACGGTAAAGATAGACCCATTGGCCACGGACTTTCACATGCGTCTCGTCGACTCCCCATGAAAGACCCGCAGATTTTGCAAACCGATCCCAGCGCTTGACGAACTGCGGCGGGAAGCGTTTGACCCAGCGCATGATCGTAGTGTGCGCCAGCGACAGCCGGCTCTCGGCCACTATGTCAACGAGGTCTCGAAAGCTGAGCTTGTAGCGCAGATATCAACGCACACACGGGACGATGACGTCACGGTCGAAGTGGCGCCCGTTGAACAGCCTGTCGATGTCTACCAGCTTACTCACAGGCTGCTCGCGCTCGCCAAAACCCGACCTTAACCTTCCGGCTCCTCCGATTTGCACCGGAGCCATTCGGGTTACACGGGGGCCTGCGTAGCTAGCAGGTCCTCGATCCGAACTGGAAGATTTCGCACCCGCACACCCGTTGCGTGATACACGGCGTTTGTAATGGCGGGGGCAATGCCGGCCATGCCGATTTCGCCGACCCCACGCGCACCGAGCGGATTTAACGCAAGGTCCGGGTAGTCGAGGAAAGTCACGTCAATCTTCGGAGCATCAGCATGCGTCGTCATCACATAGTCGGCGAGGTTACGATTGATCGGCGCTCCGGTGCGCGCGTCGTAGTGCGTTTCTTCAAACAGCGCCATGCCGACGCCCATCACCACAGCCCCTTCGATCTGATTTAGGGCTGTGCGCGCGTTGATGATCTTACCGCCGTCAATCACGCTCACTACGCGGTTGACTCGCAGTCGTGCTGTCTGAGGCTGCCAGGTCACCTCGATGAAATGCGCGCAGTACGAATGGATCGACACTTTGGCTGCGTCGCGATCGTCCTGGCTCGCGCCAGACCTGCCTCTTCCGACCACCATATTGATCTGTGCCGGTGCGAGAATCCGCTCGAACGGTACGCCCGCGCCCGGTGCGGTCCCTTTTCGGTAGACCATGCCGCGGTCGAACGCAAGCTCAGTGGTCGGCTGCCCCTTAAACGGCGAATTGTCCGCCTCGGCCGCGGCGACCAGAAGTTGCTGGACCGCTGCTTGCGCCGCCTGCGTCGCTGCCGGAACCAGCGATGCGGTCGCCATTGAGCCTCCGGACATCGGTCCGGGTGGCAAGCGTGTGTCACCGAGCACCACGGAAATCCGTTCGAGCGGAATGCCGGTCACATTGGCTACCATTTGAGCTAGCACCGTGTAAGTTCCCGTGCCGATATCCTGGGTCGCTGTCGACACGCGCGCTGTCGCATCGGCGTGAAGCTCGACGATGATTTCAGCCGCTAGGCGCCTCGCGGCCCACGACCCCGCTGCGACGCCCCAGCCTACCACCATGCCGTCGCGACGCATCGACCCGACCGCCGCCGTGCGTTGTGCCCAGCCGAATTTCTCGGCGCCGAGGGTGAGGCACTCCTTGAGATGCCGGGAGGAAAACGGCACATTCAAACCTTCGTCAATCGCGGGCTCGTTGATCAGGCGTAAGCGGACCGGATCGATATTGAGCTTGATGGCCAGTTCGTCGACAGCCGATTCTATGGCGAACAGGCCGGGAACGGCACCCGGGCCCCGCATCGACGTACTCGGTGCGATATCCCGGCGCGCATAGGCCGCGGTCGCGCGCAGGTTAGGCGAGCTATACAGATATCCCGTTGTCTCGCCACAGTTTTCCTTACGCATTTCCTTGCGTGCGGTCTGGTAGACGTAGTCTTGCTGGAGCGATGTGAGACGTCCCTCGGGCGTCGCCGACAGGCGCATGCGCTGTTGCGTGTTGGTACGGTGTCCGACGTTGTGGAACATCATCTCGCGGGTCACCACCAGCTTGACGGGCCGCATCAGATTGCGGGCCGCGGCGCCGGCGAGTAACGAGTGCGACCACGGAAACAGCTTGCCGCCGAATCCGGACCCCAGGTATTTCATGATCACGCGCACCTGGTCCTGCGACACGCCGAGCATCTGCGCCGTGACGAGGCGCTGGTTGACGATCGACTGAGACGTTTCGTAGAAGGTGTAGCTCGTACCATCGAACACGGCCACCGTCGCATGCAGTTCGATAGGGTTGTGCGTTTCAATTGGTGTCGTGTAGGTCTGGTCCAGCTTCTGCCCATCGGGGGCAGCCGCGAACGCGGTATCCACGTCGCCTCGCTGCGTGTCGACGCTCGGTGTCTGCTCTGCCGACATTTCGATGCGGACATCGGGTCGGCTCGACGAATACGCCACCTTCACCGCTCGCGACGCCGCAGTTGCCTGTTCGAACGTATCGGCTACCACCAGGGCGATGTATTGGCCATAGTAGTAGATGTTGTCATCGTCGAACGGCGGGCGTTTCTCGTCGATTTTCGTGTCGGTCGCAAAGCCGACGCGATAGAACTTGCCGATGTTCTCGCGTGTGAAGACGGCCCGTACCCCCGCCATGCCTGCGGCCGCGGCGGTGTCCAGATGGGTGATGCGCCCCTTGGCGATCGTCGCGCAAACGGGAACGGCGTAGAGCGTTCCGGGCAAATTGACATCCGAGGTATAGGTTGCCGTGCCACTGACTTTAAGCGGCCCGTCGATTCGAGTAAAGTCGCCGCCAATTATCGGTTGCGTTTTGTTGCTAGCTAATTGCATATTCTCTCCGCGTCACGACCGTTGCATCAGGCAGTTTGCGTGGCAAGTGTGAGTGTGTGCTGGATGCAGCGCTTTGCGAGTTCAACCTTGAAGCCGTTTTGGCTTTGTACATGCGCCGACTGCAACGCTGCTTCGGCCGCCGCCCGGAAAGCCGTGGCGTCCGGGGTCCGTCCGAGCAGTTGGGCTTCTGCCTCTTTGGAGCGCCACGGCTTGACGCCGACGCCGCCTAGTGCGATCCGAATGTAATCGATCCTGCCCGATGAGACTCTCATGACGACCGCTGCGGAGGCCAATGCGAATTCATACGACGCGCGGTCGCGTAGCTTGAGATAGACGCTGCGATTGCCGGGCACCGGCGCGGGGAGCGTCACGTGGGTAATGAGCTCGCCGGAGTGCAGCGTGGTTTCACGTTCGGGGGTGCTCCCGGGCAACAGGAAGAAATCGTCAATGGCGATGGCCCGCTTGCCACGCGTGCTTTCGACGTGGATCGTGGCCTCGAGCGCGGCCATCGCGACGCTCATGTCCGACGGATTGGTCGCAATGCAGTGCTCGCTGGTGCCCAGGATGGCGAGGTTCCGGTTGTATCCATCAATCGCGGAACAGCCCGTGCCAGGTTCGCGTTTGTTACATGGCATGACGGTGTCGCGGAAGTAGACACAGCGCGTACGTTGCAAGAGATTGCCCCCGGTTGTCGCCATATTGCGTAATTGGGCCGACGCGCCGGACAGCAACGCTTGAGACAGAACCGGATAGTGCATCTTGATCAGCGGGTGATTCGCAAGGTCTGCATTGCGTGCCGTTGCGCCTATCGTCACGCCACCACCGTCGATTGCCTCAACCTGATTGAGCGGAAGGCGATGGATGTCGATCACCTGAGTCGGACGCTCGACGTCAAGCTTCATGAGATCGAGCAGCGTCGTCCCTCCCGCGAGGAAGCGGATCGACGCGCCATCTCGTTGGCTGTTAGCGGCAGTCTGCGCCAGTCCGATGGCCTGACCAACACTGGCGACGCGTTTTAGTTGAAAGGGTTGCATGCGTGCGCTCCGATTAAACTTTGCGGCGAATTTGCTGGATGGCGGAGACGATGTTCGAATAGGCACCGCAACGGCAGATATTCCCGCTCATGGCTTCCTTGACATCGTCGTCGCTGTGACCGTAGGGCTCGTTGAGAAGCGCGACAGCGGACATGATCTGCCCTGACGTGCAGTACCCGCACTGAAAGCCGTCATGTTCGACGAAGGCTGCCTGCATCGGATGGAGCGCGCCGGGCTTGCCGATACCTTCAATGGTTGTGATCGCTTCTCCCTCATGGGTGGCGGCAAGACTCAGGCACGAATTCACTCGCCTGCCATCGACATGAACCGTACATGCGCCGCACTGGCCGTGATCGCAGCCCTTCTTGGTTCCGGTCAGATGCAGATGCTCGCGCACGCAGTCGAGCAGGGTTGTTCGACTATCGATATTCAAGTTGTAGTTCGTACCGTTGACATTCAATCGGACATGCATATTGGCACTGTCCGCCGTCTCGTTCGCCGCTGCTGAGTGTTCGAGATGAGTGTCACCAGAATCTGCGAGTGCAACTGAGTGAAGTTGGCCGGCACCGATGGCTACCCCGGCCGCACCCACGCGAGTCAGGAAAGATCGACGCGTTGGGCGTTCAGGCACCGCCGCTGGGTCGTCTTCGCCGCCGTCCAGTTGTTGAAACTCTTTGCTCATGAATCTGTTTCTCCGCTGAACCATGGATCGATGGAATGCGGATGCCGTTTGCTGTTCGGCACTCGCTAGGCTGATCATACAAAGCTAGAGTGGCGCCAAGATGGCGGGGAGCTGACGGCTAGATGAAACATCGCGTTTGTGGGGTATTTATGCGCTCTTTTCGACCGCTCGCGTCGCTTTGACGCAGCCCGAATCGATCTCGGAGGGGTAGTCGGGTTCGGTTATAACTCATCGAATGATTCAATCAATCTATCTGTGAAATATTATTTCTGCGATTTGACCAGACCTGCCGCACGCGTCTCACTCGTCGATTCGGTCGCCGATATCTTGCGTGAGCGTATTCGTAGCGGTTTGTGGAGGGTACGCGACAAACTGCCAATTGAACCCGAATTGGCAGTCCTTCTCGGGGTCAGTCGTGGAACGGTGCGCGTGGCCGTGCGCAGCCTTGTCGTCGCGGGATTGCTGGACGTGCGACAGGGGGTGGTACCTTTTTGGCATCAGCCACGGAGCGTTCAGCAGAAGTAAAGCGGTTACGGCGTATGTGCCTGCGGAGTCAATTCGAGGTACACCGCGCACTTGAAGTGGAGGCCATGCGCCTTGCGGCTGTGCGGGCGACGCCCGCGACCTCAAGCAATTGCGCTCGTTGCTTCAGAAGCGCGATCACTGGCTTGGCGTCGAAAGTGGCAATGCGAGATTTGTTGCCGATGACTATCAGTTCCACCTGGCTATCTTGAAGGCGGCACACAATCCCGCACTTCTTGAAACTTATGAATTCCACTCGATTGCAGTGAATGAAACCATCGCATCGACGCTCGAAGTCGACATTCCTGAACCTGATTACGATGCGCATCGCTCCTTGATCGACGCCATCGAGTCCCGCTCTCCCGATATAGCGGAAAAGGCAATCCGCGACTTCATGAATTTCATCCTTGTCGCGGTGCCAGAGGTGTCCCGCTCATGAACCCGGAAATTTCCGATTCGTCATTGCTCTCCGATCAGAAGCACGCCGGCTCTGGAGAATTGCAGCCTGCCGTGGACATAACGCTTGCAGATGAGCGGCTGATCGATGCACAGGTTGATTTCGAGCCGCCGACCAAGGCGGAAGCACTCACCATGGATCTGTCAAGTTGGCCGGAGCAGAGTGCCTGTCTATCCTAAGTAGGTATCCTTATCAGGTAACATTTCCTATTGCGCCAGTAGTAGTCCAACCATGCGATGTGGCAAAGCGACCTTTGAGTACGGCGCGATGACATACCGCGTTCATCTGATGTCTTGCCGCGCGTTGGTAGGAGACGTCTCGACCGGCTTACCTATTCGCACCAGAGCCGTGCTCCGAATGCTGCGCGAGATTTCTTCTCGCTCAGCAAGCGTCAGCGCCCAGGACAAGCGCTTCCTTAAAGGCGACGACCGGGCGTCCGTCCGCAATGTCAGAAGTGATGCCGCATCCCCATGACGAATAACAACTGCCGATTGTTTGCAGAGGGCGGCACGTTGAACATCGATGCATTAAATAGCGCCATGCTGCCACCCCCAGTAACTACCTGGTAGAGGCTTTCCAGATAGACATCGGTGCGTCGGCTAAAGGAATAGTCGGCCTGAGCGATGGCCTCGTGCCATTTTGGGCTGAGATGCGTGGCCCCTGAATCGAAATGCCCATCGGTGAGCGTGTACGACGCTGCAAGACTCAACGCATGGGTCACAAAGTACCGGCCATTAATTTCGAAGTTGTCGAACCGAAGATTGTTGTCATCACCACTGGGAAAAGCACCACCCTCGCCGTACGCGCTGGTGACATTGTTGAAGGCCGAATGCGTCCATACGAATCCCACAGACGAGGCCCCAAAACTGTATTTTCCTCCGACACCCCAGATTTGTTCCCGACCGCCATTAATAACAGAATCGTCGCTGCTTTCGGCGCCGTTCGTGTTCAGGTCGGCAGAGCTGGCAGACCGATCGACTTGCTCGAAGGCAGCCGCCAGCGACACCGGGCCATTCGAGTATCGGGTACCCAAGCTATAGGCCCGATTGTTAGAGAATTGGCCTGCTTCGTTGGAGAAGCCGTACATCCCGCCCGCTTGAAAACCGTTGTAATTGACGCTGTCGAATCTTATCGAATTGTTGACGCTCTGATGCCGAATCATATCGTCGTTATCGAACGGGTGATCGGCCAGATTACCTCCCCATCCAATCCCCTCGGCGCTCAGCGGCGACACCCATTCGGACATGAATGCGTAGCGCCGCCCGAGGGTGACGGTCCCATATTGCGTCGAACTCAAGCCGACGTACACCTGCCGCCCGAAGAGGTCGCCCGTATTACTGAGCTTGCCATTGGCGCTGGAAAAGCCGTCCTCGAGATCGAAAATAGCAGCGAGTCCACCGCCAAGATCCTCCGTTCCGCGAAAGCCAAATCGCGACCCACTGATGCCACCGCTGTTCATCTCGATACCGCTGCGGCCCACGCCGTTCCCTGTATTCTCGTTGTTCCCATAAATCACCGCAGTATCGATGATGCCGTAAAGCGTCACGCTGCTTTGTGCATAACTTGCTCCTGCCCAGAGAAATAAAGCAGCCGCCGAAAAAAATGGCTTAATTACTTTCGCTTTCAAGATTCGAGTCCAATGCATATACAATTATCGTTATATATAAATATATATAGCGATAACAGAAAAAAAGGCGCTTGCCGCCTGCGCGCCCTCAATAATCTAACCGTCAAAATCGTAGCAGATATGTTGACTTGAGCGAGGTAACAGTTCGCCGTCAATACCGAGATCACAGTACAAACTTTTGCATCGACGATTGGAGGCGGTCAGCCTGTCTGAGACCTTTCGTTATCTACATCGCCGACATTACAATCTCCGGCCTTCATAAATTCGTGAGATCCTGCCTGGCGTGGCGATACAGTTGGTTGGCGGGCACTCGGACCATTGGGGCGTAACTCACGATGTATCGCGACGGGTTTCACCAAAGATATCGTAAGCGCGGGCTGGGCCTGAAAAATTCAGTGCCAAATGCTCAACGAAAACTTTCCAATTGGGTAGTGAACGATCGGCCATCGACGTCGGTCAGCCGCAAAGTGACGTGCGTCTCACCCGACACGTTGCTGTGAGGAGCAGGTGGCAGCGTGATCGTTGCGGCTGCCCCCATCGATGCGCGAATGCCGTATGGACCTGCGGCAAACTGGTTGTAGGCGAAATCATTGGAGAACGCGCCCTTAGGCAACTTCGACAGAGCGGGAGCATCCCAGCGCTCGATGACCGTCCGATCCGGGCCCAGCAATGCCGCTTCGACGACGTGAACCGGCGCTTCGGGCGTGCCCGCGTCCAGATACACGTGGAATCTGACCTGACCGTCCGCCAGCAATTTCCCATCTCGCATCGTCAGGTGGTGAACGGTCGGGCTAACCGGGCCGCCGTGAAAGGGCGTCACCACGGAACCGCGGAAGTAACTGTAGGTGCCAATGTTGTACGCCGCGACAAAGGCGAACAACGCCAACGCGAGGGTGCGAAACGCGCGATCGCTCTGCGGTAGCGGCAGACTGCCTCCCATCCATTGAAACCACGCCTTGCCCGAAAGCGCCGGCCTGATCCGAAGCAGTACGTTGTCTATCGAATACGCGCTGCCGCCAGCCAGCAACAAGGTCGTGCCCATTGCAAGATTGCAGGCGGCCATGGTCCACTCATCGATGCAGGTCGCTCCCTGCCAGCCGAACAGTGCCATCAGCACCACAGACAGCAACATGGAAACCAGTGCCCCCAGACGCGTGAGTAGCCCAACCATCAACATAAGGCCGAACACCAGCTCTACCGCGCTGAAAACTATTACGCCCACGTAAAGCACGTAGAAATGCCGGAGCATAAATGCGATCAGATGGTCGAGCCCGAACAGTGCACCTGGCATCGCCGTCTGAAACTTGTAGGCCATCCAGTGCGGTGCGTGCGGATCCAGTTTGCTTGGCCCATAGATGAAGCGTCGTGAGCCACCGCCCCAATAGATGAACCCTTGTATGAAGCGTGTGACAGCCAGAGCGACACCGGCCAGGCGCCAGCTCCGAAGTGCGTCGTTACGCTGGGCACCGACAGTCGTCGCGTCTAATGGGAGGGTTGCCATGTCAATGCATTTCCAGATACTTTGATGGAGACAGTTCACGGCGCGCATGCGCCGTCGGGCGTACGGTGCCGACTTTCCACACAGGATTGCGGGGTCCCCAGAGTATCGAATCGAGGAACAGCGACATCGGCCGGTGTGCTGCCCGCGGTGCATCCCGCGCGGTATGTGGTTAGAGTGGCATTAGCGCATAACCCGCCTGCTGCAGGGTTGTCACTGTAGTCAGTGCGGACAGTGACAGCGTCACTCTGGGGTCAATCCAGTCATATTCGAAGTGGTGTTCTGCCATCGCCTGGCCACACACCGCGATCGTGATGCCGTCCTTCCTGAGTTCCGCTATCAACGGCATATTGGGGTTGGGCACTCCGAACTGTGCACGGTAGTGCGCGTCGTCGAGCACCAGCGATGTGGCCGAACCAGAGGCGACCGCGACGAATTTAAGCCTGCTCAACGGCACGCCCGACGCCACGTAGAGATTCACCGCGCGCGCCACGTGATCAAGCGCCGGACTCACCTCATTGGGGTTCTTGGCCCCTTGCGTCAACGAGAAGACCACCTTGTAGGTGTGACCCGGCTGCGGCTTGAAAGCACCGTTCGGAAGAAAGTGCATCTTGCCGTAGTCGTGAACGGTTGGCGTCGTCCAGAAGTCGGGTGCATCCATCGTGCCTGCATGGACGGACAACGAAGCGGCAGCGAGCGCCGCCGTAGCTGCGAAAGTTTTAATTTTGTGCATGATTGAATTCGATTTCAACAAGGTCGTGCTTCGCATTGAACATACCAGTTGGTCGTTGCCGTCAAACTGACGAACACATGACAAATTTGTAATGGCCTCTTTTTCATACCCTGGCGCTTTTCGGTCGAGTGCGCGTGCATGGCAAGCTAGCCGACGTGCATCCACGCCGACAGACCTCCAAAGTCGACGAATGCATGCCGCGCTCATTCATATTTACGTCACGACAAACTCGTAGTTTCCGCACTCGGTGGCCATGTCGGACAATGGGTTGTGATGTGATGGACGACTCCCTGTTGTCAAGCGGTCCGGGTTCTCTGGCATCGGGTCGAGGTTGCAGCCATGTATCCGGGCTCGGTTCACAGCACTCGCTGCGGGCCCACGATGAATATCCGCGAATGGGTACCCCATCAGAACCGCGGGCTTGGTTGCCCTTGGTGCAAAGCGGGTTTGGCCCACCACGGTCCGACAGCTCTGTCATCGAATTGAAGTCTGCTCAAGCAACCTCTGGAAAGTGAACGCCGTTTCGATATCAAACGCTAGATCTGTCAATCCGTCACACCGGATCGCGCGGGAACGTGGCCAGCCTGATAGGTCTGGTTTCGTATCAGCATGGCCCACACTGTCCGTGCATTCTTTGCCGCGAGCGCCACGGCAGCGATGTTTTTGTACCGGCGCCGACACAGTTTCATCAGCCAGGAATCAGCCATCTCGGGCCTGGTGACTGCCATACGGATGACCGCGCGGGCGCCGTGAATCAGAAGTGTTCGTAGTGCCGTATCGCCGCGCTTGCTGATGCCGGGCAGGCGCGGGGTGCCGCCCGAGGAATGCTGACGCGGCACCAGACCCAGCCATGCAGCAAGTTCACGGCCGCTGCGAAAGGCGTGGGCGTTGCCGATGGAGGCCGCCAGGGCTGAAGCGGTAAGCGGTCCGATCCCGGGTATTGTTTCGAGAAGTTGACCGGGCGCATCCCGACGATGGATCGCGCGGATGCGACCTGCCAGCTCAGCCACCTTGTTGCCAGGTTAGTGCAGGTGCTCGACGAGCATCTGGATTAACGCCCGGAACGGCTCGCTATACTCACGGTCACGCGTGGAAAGCGCCTCTATGGCACGTTGCCCCAGCAGCCGGATGCCCTGTGGCAGCACGATACCGAATTCACCCAGAAGCCCACGGATCTGGTTGGCCCGTGCTGTGCGTGACTTGACCAGCCCGGCACGTGCCCGATGAAGTGAAAGTATTGTCTGTTGCGCCTGCGTCTTGAGCGGCACAAACCGCATATGCGGTCGCTGTACCGCCTCGCAGATTGCTTCGGCGTCAGCGGCATCGGTCTTGTTGCTCCTTACGTAAGGTCGTACGAACTGCGGGGCGATCAGGCGAACGGTGTGCCCGAGCTTTGCGAGCTCCCGGCCCCAGTAGTGCAACGACCCACACGCCTCCATACCGACCACGCACGGTTCAAGTTTCGCCAAATACCGGAGTACTTCTGTGCGTCTCAACTGCTTGCGCGCAACAAGGCGACCGTGTGAATCCACTGCGTGAAGCTGCCATTCCTGGCCAGATCCAGTCCAACAGTTGCTATCTTCAGGATGAACGCTCCTTTGCCGTGGACATCACGACCCATCCACTTTGGCATGAATCTCTCGCCGTTTAGCGGGAGTCGTCCATCACATCACAACCCGATAGGTCGGGGATGCCCATCAAGAGTGGTCCTGCTGCACGACCTGTTGCGCTTTCATAGCGACATCCTTTCAGGTGGCCGCCGTTGACCACTCCGCGCAGGATCACCACAATATAGAGAAGGGACCGAGAATGCTCAAAGACCTGCGCGGCGAGAAACTGCCCGAAGAGGAGCGCGACATGTCGTATAGCGCAGTCGGCGATAAGAAGAAGGTGGCGCACACTACGCTGCGCGAATATTCGAACGCAGGTGGCTTCAACAAGCGACTGTTTGATGCGAACGACTAGTGCAAGTTTACTACCAGAGAAATCCACGGCGCGGAAATTATGGCAAATCTACAGGTGTGCGCGGGCGCCACGCTGCAATGTTCGTTCGGCGCCGCCCCCGGTGTACTGAATGTGTTGCCGGCCAACCGCACGCTGGTCGGCGGCGTGCCGGCAGCCACGCTGCTTGATGCCATTCCGATCGTCAATATCACGCCGTTCGCGATGTGCCAGAGCGCGGCCAACCCCGCGGTGATCGCCGCCACCTCGGCGGCCCTCGGCGTGTTTACGCCGATGCCATGCGTGCCGGTCACCCCCGCGCCATGGATTCCGGGCGGCGGGCCGACCGTGCTGATCGGCCCCGCACCCGCGCTCGACGCGCAAGGCACGCTACTCTGTGCATGGGGTGGCGTCATCAAGGTGGCGCAGCCTGGGCAGGTCACCACCTTCGTGCCCTGAGTGCTCATTGCGGCGCGGGCGACGTACCGGGCAGCATGCGCCACCAGCGGCGCCACCGCGACAACGGTTTGCCGTCGGCATCGAGCGGGCGGCCATCCTGTGCATAGCGCTCGCCGGGTTCGACCGGCTTGCCCGCGCCATATAACTGACGCTCGGCGAGTTGGCCGTTGTCGTGAAAGCGCTCGAGGAGGCCGTGCAGCTTGCCCTGCCGGTATCTCGCGTGTTCGAGCAAGCTGCCATCGGGCAGATAGGTCCTGCTGTCGCCGCTCAGCGCACCGTGCACATAGTGCGCCTCACGTTGCACCGTACCGTCCTGCGTGTAGTACACCGCTTTGCCGTCGAGCTTGTCGTCGGCGTAGTTGAGTTGCGCGGACGGCGTGCCGTCCGGATAGAGCAGGGTCGCCGGACCGGCGAGGCGGCCATGCACATAGCGCAGGATGGCCAGCATCACGCCGTCCGCGTAGATGCGCGCGGCGCCGTGGAGCGCCCCGTCCACCAGCGTGCCTTCGACACCGGAGTCGCCGCGCGCTACGCTCACGTCCCGAGGTTTGTGTGTCATGTAAGGCTCAGTTGATCTTCACGATGCCGCCCTTGACGGTCAGGAGGCCGCCACCATCCACGGTCTGTTCGAGCGCGCCTTTGTTCGATACGCTTTGCGCCTCGTTCGATAGCGTGCCGTCCGACTTGTTGGTCAACGACGTGCCCGCATGATTGGTCAACGACAGACCCGCCTGATGGCTCATCGAGCCGTCGGTTTTCGCGCTGAGGTCGCCGGTGCTTTGCAGCGTGAGCGTGCCGCCGACCTTGATCGTCAGGTTGCCGTCCACGCTCAGCGTGAAATTCCCGCTCACGGTGTGCACAAGGTTGCCGCCAACGCTGCGCGTTTCGTCGCCGCCTGCCTTGACCGTGCGGGTGCCGGCGATATCGACGGTTTCGTTGCCGGTCTTCACCGTCGCACTGCGATTGCCGCTTTCCACGACGAGCGTGTCGTCGGCTTCTTTCACCGTATGCGTGCGCGCGTGCTGAATGGTGCGCGTTTCGTCGTGGCCGATGGTCCACGCCGCGTCGTTCAGCACGTTCACGTTCAAGTTCTTTTGCGCCTGCACGAAGATTTCTTCGTTATCCTGCTTGTCTTCGAAACGCAGTTCGTTGAATCCGGCGTTGCCCTTCGAGCTGCTCGTCTTGATGCCGGACTGCGTCTGGTTGTCGGGCAGCGTATAGGGCGGCTGGTTCGCGCCGTTATAGACGCTGCCAGTAATGAGCGGGCGATCCGGGTCGGCATCGACGAAGGTGATCACGACCTCGTCGCCGATGCGCGGCATGAACTGCGCGCCGAAGCGTTTGCTGGCCCACGGTTGCGCGACACGGACCCAGCACGAACTGTTCTCGTCATTCTTGCCGTCCCTGTCCCAATGGAACTGCACCTTGACGCGGCCGTATTGATCGGTCCAGAGTTCCTCGCCTGCCTTGCCGACGACGGTTGCCGTCTGGGTCGGCATCACGGGACGCGGCGTCGTGCGCGCCGGCCGGTAGTCGATGGTCGCGGGGAAGGCCTCGAAGCGGTTGCGATAAGTATCGTGGCTGGCATCATGGACCACGCTCGCCACCACCCACTCGGTGTTGGCGTCATTCGACTCGTGGCCGGACAACGTGAACTTGTATCCCGGCAGCAAGCCGCGGCAATCGCTTTCGCCCACCAGCTGGCGTGCGCCGCTGCGCAAATCGTCGATGCGGCGCTTGGTGATCGATGCTGCCGCCGCGCTCGTCTGATAGCGGCCGGGATATTCGTAGACCTTGGGCCCATCCGGGACGGCCTCGGCCTGCGAAAAAAGTTGCGACGTGGGCGTCAGATACGCGTAGTCGGAACTGGCAAACACGCCGGTCACGCCGTGTTCGACCAGTTCGCAATAGAGAATCTGCCCGGTCTCACGCTCACCAGTGTGGCCTGCTGTGTAGGCAAGCGTCGCGGCGCCCGGCAACGTCACAAAAGCATCGGTATGGTCGGCCACGAGCAGGGTGTGTTTGCCATTCTCGTGCTGGAAGAAATAGAACCAGCCTTCCTCTTCGCACAGCCGGCTGACGAAGGCGAAGTCGGTTTCGGCGTACTGTACGCAGTACTCGCGTGCCTCGTAATTGCCTGTCAACGAAAACGAGAAGTCAGTCGCGCCGTGACCGCTAAAGACGCTCTCGACGATCTGCTGCGTGGTCTTGCCCTGGAAGATCCGGTTGTTCGACGCGAGCGTCAGCAGCCATAGCCACGAGCGCAATTCGAGCGCGTAATGGCTACCGTCGACAGTCGAGGGCAATTGTGCGGCGCGCGTGCAGACGGCATCGACGAGGCGTGGGATGTCGCCCCACTTGAGCGAGAGCGTGGCGTGCTGGCCGATGAGCCCAGAGAGCGCGATGGCCGGCGTGGCGCCGATGGCGCGCACGCTCAGTTCGGCGACTGCTCCGATGGCTTCGCGGCCGGTGAACTGGGTGGGGAAGAGCGCATCGAACGGCGCGCCGGCGATCGCGAGGCGAGTAGTGTCGTCGGTCGGAATGGAACGGGGCATGTCATCACGGTTGAGTCAGACGGGTTCTTGTTTCAACGAGCAGGATGCGCGATGATCGCGTTCGTCATTCGAGCGCCCACTGCGCGAGCGTGCCGACCAGTTCGTTCATTAGCACGTTGTCGATTTCGCGCGCGCCGGCCGAGCGGCAGCGCCCGAGCACCGCGGCGACGATCCCCGCGTCAAAATCGAACTGCTTGCCGGTGAATTCGTGGTATCGCGTTCTCAGTTCCTCCAGTTTCTTTTCGATGATGCCGCGCAGCACTGTGTCATCGAGCGGGCGGTAAGGCACTTCGGTCATGCGTGCCAGAAATGCCGGGCGGAACGCTTCAAGCAGCACGTCGCGCAACCTGCGCGTGAAGGCGTCGGTGGCAAGCAGGTCGGCGGGCGTATGCAGCAGCAGTTCGGCGCCCACATTGCTGGTCGCCAGAATCACCGTGTTGCGAAAATCGACGCTCAATCCGGTGCCATCTTCCATGGTGCCCTTGTCGAAGACGTTATAGAACGCCTCAAGCACATCGGGATGCGCTTTCTCGATCTCATCGAGCAGCACCACGCTGTACGGCCGGCGACGCACGGCCTCGGTCAGCATGCCGCCCATCCCGTAGCCGACGTAACCGGGCGGCGCGCCCTTCAGCTGCGACACGGTGTGCGCTTCCTGGTATTCGGACAGGTTTATCGCAATCAGATTGCGCTCGCCGCCGTACAACGCGTCGGCGAGCGCGTAGGCCGTCTCGGTCTTGCCGACGCCGGTCGGCCCCACCAGCAGGAACACGCCGACCGGCTTTAACGGATCGGTGAGACCGGCGCGGTAGGCCTGGATGCGTTTGGCAATCCTGTCGAGCGCCGCGTCCTGGCCGATGATGCGCTGCGCGAGGCGCGCCTTGAGGGTGCGCACTGCATGCATTTCGTCGGCCAGCATCTTGCCGACCGGAATCCCGGTCCAACTGGCGATCACCGCGGCGACGGCTTTGGAGTCCACGCAGACCGGCACCATCGGGTCGTCGTCGCGGATCGCTTCAAGCCCGCTTTCGAGCCGGGCCAGTTCCGCGCTCAGGTCATCAAGCTCGTCGCTGAGTCCGAGCGGACCTTGCGGTTGCTCCCTCAGCGCCTGATCGAGTGTCGCGAGTCGTACCCGGGTGCTGAGGATTTCCCGTACCGCGGCAGACTCTTCCTGCCAGCGCGCCTCCAGTTCGCGCGCGAGGACAGCGTTGCGTTTATGTTCGGCGTCTAGTACGGCAAGCCGCGCCGCATGGTTCGCGCCGAGCACCAGTTCGCGCTTGAGCCGCGTCAGTTCGTCATGCAGCGCGCGTTCGCGATGCCGTGCGGCTTCCAGTTGCGGCGGCGTGTCGTGTTGCGCCAGCGCGACACGGGCACAGGCCGTGTCGAGCACCGCAATCGCCTTGTCGGGCAACTGGCGGCCGGAGATATAGCGATGCGACAGCTTCACCGCGTCGACGATCGCCGCTTCGAGCACGGCGACGCCATGATGTTCCTCGAGTTTGGTCGCGACGCCGCGCAGCATCGCGACCGCGGTCTGCTCGTCGGGCTCTTCGACCTGCACCAGTTGGAAGCGCCGCGCCAGCGCGGGGTCCTTTTCGAAATACTTCTTGTATTCGAGCCAGGTGGTGGCCGCTATCGTGCGCAGTTCGCCGCGCGCCAGTGCCGGCTTCAATATGTTTGCGACGTCGCTTTGGCCCTCGGCGCCGCCGGCGCCGATCATCGTATGGGCCTCGTCGATGAAGAGAACGACGGGCTGCGCCGAGCGTTTGACTTCGTCGATCACGCTCTTCAGGCGTTGCTCAAACTCGCCCTTGACGCCCGCGCCCGCCTGCAGCAACGCGAGATCGAGCACGCGCAGCGCGACGGCCGCGAGCGGCGGCGGCACTTCGCCGGCGGCAATCCGCAGCGCAAGCCCTTCGACGACCGCGGTCTTGCCCACGCCTGGCGCGCCGACCAGGATCGGGTTGTTTTGCCTGCGCCGCAGGAGGATATCGACGGTCTGGCGAATTTCCCCATTGCGTCCGACGATCGGATCGATGCGTCCGGCACGCGCTTCGGCGGTCAGGTCCAGTGTGTATTGATCGAGTGCCGACGCTGCGCCGTCAGCGCCGCTCGCGCGGCTTGAACTGAGTTGGCCGCTCAGGCCACTCGCATGCGAGCCCATGGCCGCCGCGCCGCGTTCGCTCGACGGCTCGAGCCATGCTTTCAGGTTCATCCGCAGCGAGGCGCGCGAGACGCGCAGGATCGACGGCACGCTGGCGGACAGCTGCGCGCACATCGCATCGCTCTCGAGCAGCGCCAACAGCAAGGTGCCCGAACTCACCAGCGGCTCCTGCAGCACTACCGTCGACAGGACAAGGGCATCCTGAAGCAGCATGACGAGATTGCGCGAGAACGACGGCGTGCGGGTATTGCCGCGCTTGAATTTTTCGAGCGCACGGTTGATCTCGGCGATCAGCGCATCGCGCTCCAGCGCGAAGTGAGGCAGCACGCAAGCGAGGTCGCCACCCTCGATATCGATCAGTTCAACCAGTAGATGCTCGATCTCCACCTCGAAATGGGTCAGCTGCAGGCAACGCTGCGCAGCCCGTTCGAGTGCGCCGCGCGCGGAGCGTTCGAGTGTGCCGACCAGTGTCTTCAGGTCGAGGCTCATCCGGCGGCTCCGCTACGCTCACCGGGGTGCCTGGCGCCGAGGCGGGTATGGGTCGTGCGCGCAGGCGGCGTGTCGCTCGCGCCGACCCAAGCGGTCCAGCCGAGCCGCAGTGGCGCTTGCCGCGAAAGCTGTGCCTTGGGCTGCTGTCCGGCGGCGAGATGCAGGTCGAGGTGCTGGTACAGATCAGTGCCGAAGTAAGCCGCGGCGAGCGCATGCAGGTCCGCATGACAGCGGCCGCCTGGAAGAAACGATTGGTAGCTCGCGAGCGGCAGGGGGCCGATCTCAATGCGAATGCCGCGATGCTCGTCCCAGATCCGCGTGCCGACCACCGTGCCTTGTCCGAGGAGGTGGTTGCAGCCGCGCCGGCCGATCCGGGTCTGGCTTTCTTCAGGCAGCGTGCGCCAGCCGCCGGCGAACGGCGACGAGCGCACCGGCAGGCCAAAATGGTGCTGCGCGATCACGTCGAAGCCAGCCAGCGAGCGGCGCCGGTTGGCCATCAGTCCCGCGCGCGCAAGAATTGCCGAGACATGGAGGCCGCCGGCTGGCGTTGCTGCGCCGCGTTTGGGCAGCGGCAGGCCGGTCAAGCCGCGCAGGATCGTCTGCGCGGGACTATGCAGCGGCGCGAGAAACGGATCGGCGATACGGTATTTGCGCTGCGCCCGGTAGAGCAACGCTAGCAGCCGGTGCTGAAACAGGTTGAGGAACGCGACCGCGGAGGTATCTTTCTGTCTCAAGCGGTCTTGCAACCATTCCTGATACGCGTCCGGCAAGGGGCCGTCAGGCCCGCCCAGGCCGAACGCGTTGACTTCCAGTTCGGGTTGCGGCGCTCGGTCGTCGGTGGTGTCTGTCGTGACGGCGAGCGCACGGGGCGCCGCGCGCCGCAACGCGCCCAGCGCGCTCGGCGCGAACACCGGCGCGAGCGCGCCGGATAGCGTAAGCGCTTCGGCGCGCGGATCGAGACCCGTGCCGAGCGGCACCGAACCGGGGCGCAACAGTTCGAGCAGCCGCACTGCCTGCGCAAATTCGAAGGCATACGGTTCGTCGAACAGCCGCTGCGCTACAGAACGAGCGGACTGCTCTGGGTTGGCCGCCATGCGTGAATCTCCCTGCCGTCGCGCATCAGAGTGGTATGCACGAAACGATTGACACTCGCGTACAGCGAGAAGAAGGTTGCCAACACCCCAGAAAACATCACCGGACTGGCGCCGACGAAATGCGTGTGGTCGAGTTCGATACGTACTTTCAGGCCGTTCTGCCAGCCGCGCCACAAGTCGGAGCCGACATGTCCGACGATCGCTTCGCTGCTCACGCTCATGAGCCCGGTGATCTGCCGGCGCGCGCTGGGGTTCGCCGCGAGGTTGTGCAGCTCCAGCATTTCACGCAAGGATTGCAGCGCCTGCGGTCCCGCGACCAGCGGCGTGTGATTGAGTACGAACTGGGAAGCGAGACGCCAGCGTGAACTGCCGTCGAGCGCGGCGAAGCTCTGCCGGGTTGGACGATGGGCGATCCGCACACTGGCCACCGGGCCTGGCTGCTCAAACGACAGCAGCGTGCCGGGTTCGAGCGTGTGCGCCAGGTGCCGGTTCGTGCAGAGCAGATCAGCGGTGAGCGTGCGCGTGGCGGGGCTCGCCGGATCGAAGCAGGCGTCGACGAAGGTCAGCATCATGTCACTGCCGGGTCGCGACCGATGCATGCCCGTCACACGCCGGGCATGCCAGTAGAGCGTCGAACCGCTGCCGTGCTGCACGCCGTAGTACGGTGGCACTTCGACGACTTCGCGGCCGCTCACCGAGCGCACCTTGCACACCGCATAGATTTCGGTGCTGGCTTCGCGGTGGGCATCGGGGCTCACGCGCAGTTCGCGCTGAGTACCGTCGGGGCGCAGCGGTTCCGAGGTGCGCGCGAAGAGATTCAGCGCCGGTGTGCAACCTAGCTCGAAGTCCTGCGCGTGGAGCGTGAGACGGCCGCCTGGCGCCGCGCTGAGTCCTATCAACAGATCAAGCCGGTCGCCGGCGTCCGGGGGCGTGACGAACGGCAGATCGAAGAAGGCAAATTTTTCGGGGAAGGCGAAATACTCGACAAGCAGGCGGCACGCCGGATGCACGCCATCCTCGAGCGGCAGCAACGCTTCGTGGTCGGCGAAGCCAATGGGTCCTGGCTTGCCGGCGATGGGTCGCACTGGGCCGCCGGGCGCCTGGACGTAGACGCTCGCGCCATGTGCGCACAGCAGATCGTAAAGGGTCGCGGCGCTGACTGGCGAGCCCGCGAGCCGGACCCGCAAGCGCTCGACAGGCAAGCCACCGAAGCGGTGCAGACCGGTTGTACGCAGCGACAGGCGCAGCGCCGCTTGCAGGCTCGGGTCGCCGGTGGCGGTCTGCGCCTCTTCGGCGTTGAGCATCTGGGCCTCTTCGAGCACGATCGGCCAGAGTGTCACGTCGGCCGAGGTGCGCCAGCGCACCGCTGTGCCGTCGACCATCACGTGGACCAGCGGCGTATTGCGCGGCACCACGTAGCCGGTGGCGACGCTGCCTTGCGTTGGGTCCGCTTCGAGCTGCACGATGGTCATGGACGGCAAGGGCCGCGCCGCATACGGGTAGAACTGCTCGAGCAGGCCGTCGGTCAGCTCCGAGTATTCGTCGTCGAGGGTGCGCTGGATGCGCGCAGTCAGGAGAGCGAAACTTTCGATCAGACGCTCGACATGCGGATCACCGCTTTCGCCCGGCCCCAGTTCCAGGCGGCTGGCGATCTTCGGATAGCGTTGCGCGAAGCTCTCGCTCGCGCGCCGCAAATAGATCAGTTCACGCTGATAGTAATCGAGCAGCAGATCGTCAAGCGATTCGTTCATCGACCACTCCGACCGGCTGGCCGTCGGCGAGTTGTGCGACGAAGACGACCGGCCAGGGGCCGGCGCCGACGTCAAGGGTTCCCATGATGCGCAGCCGCAGCCGCCAGGGCGCGTCCGGCTCCGGTTCGACCAGCGCGCGTGGCTGTTTGAGGCGCGGCTCGAACGCCATGATCGCCTCGACCACCGCGCGCTCGAGCCCGCTGCGGTCCTCGGCCCGCGCGGCGTCGCGCGCGCTCCAGTCCTGCAGGCCGTAATCGAGCACGTCGAGCGGCCGGCGTGCGCCCGTGCGCCCGCGCCGTGTGTTGAGCAGCCGCATCAATTCGCCGCGCACCGAGGCGCGCAGCCCGGCGGGCGTGAGCGTGCGTTGCGCCGGCATTTCGGCGAGCGCGAACGGGGCGTCGTCCTCAAGCCGCTCAAAGAGCGGCATCGGCGCGGCGGGAGCGTCAACGGGGGCATGATGCCTCACAAGCGAGGAACGCAGGAGGTAGGTGACTCGATGGATCAGGCGCCTTCCTTGACAACCAGGTTGGCCGCGAGATCCCAGGTCGAGGCGGCGGTGCCTTCCTTTGAGCCGTCGTCCTTCTGCGCCGTCAGTTCCCACTTGATCTTCGTGAAGTTCAGTGACAGCGTTTCGACCGGTTTGCTGCCGGCGCCGCCCGACACGCTGACGTTGCTCAACACCACGTTGTTGAGCGTGTAGGTGATGAAGGGCATGATCTTGCCATCGCCTTCAGCAGCATTGCGGCCGACGATCACCGTCGCACTCGCCAACGCCTTGCCGGCGCAGCAGTATTCGTTCAACGTCGGCGTGGAGACGTCGATGAACTTCGTGACGGTAAACTCGCCGACATGCGGCTTGCCCGAGGTGCGCTCTGAGTTGCTGACGTCGTTGGTAACCTGCATCGCCACGTTGTGGCTATATGACATCAATTCGATCTTGTCGGTATAGCCTTGAAGGGTGCATTCGCCTTTGATGTCGCTGCCGAGATCGAGAATGATCGAATCCATGACCGGGTGCTCCTGAAACGTGTAGAAGCGGCGCGTGCCGGGATGGCCGCGCCGCGCCGATGGCGGTGGAGTACTACAGGACCGGAGAAAATCAGGCCGCTGCAGACGGCGGCAGCGTTGCGACGAGCCTGATCGAAGCAGTGAGCTCCTCGAGCTGGAAGTGCGGCCGCAGGAACACCGTCGCCTTGTAGGCGCCGGGCTTGCCGGCAACCTCCGTCACGTCGACGCGCGCCTCGCGCAATGGATACTGCGCCTTGATTTCCTGCGGCGCATTGTCGTTGAGCAGCACGTAGTCGGCGATCCAGGTGTTCAGGTAGGAACGCACGTTGTCGCGCGTCATGAAGCTGCCCACCTTGTCGCGCATGATCACCTTCATGTAATGCGCGAAACGCGACGCGGCGAGCACATAAGGCAGCATGGCCGAAATGCGTGCATTAGCGGTGGCTTCATTGGTGTTGTAGACCGCGGGCTTGTTGGCGGTCTGGCCGCCGAAGAAGACTGCCTGCCCCTCGCTCTTCCTGTGGCACAGCGCGATGAAGCCGAGCGAATCGAGCTCCTTTTCGCGCCGGTCCGTAATCGCGATCTCGGTCGGACATTTCATTGCCTTGTCGCCCGAAGCGGTCTGGAAGATGTGATCCGGCAGTTTTTCGACTGCACCGCCGCCCTCCACACCGCGGATCGCGGCACACCAGCTGTATTGCGCGTAGGCGTTGGTGATGCGCTGACCGAGCGCATAGGCCGCGTTGCCCCACAGGTACTTTGAATGTTCAGTGCCGTCGACGTCTTCGACGAAACTCATGCCTTCCACCGGATTGCTGTCCGGATGATAAGGACGTCGCATCAGTATATGCGGCAAGACCAGCGCCACATAGCGCGAGTCTTCACTCTTGCGGAATTCGCGCCAGCGGGCCATGTCGATCGTCTCGAACACCTTCGACAGATCGCGCGGCACGCTGAGTTCGGTGAAGCTGCCCATGTCGAACAATTGCGGATGCGCCGCCGAGATGAAAGGCGCGTGAGCTGCTGCCGCAACCGAGGCGATCTTCTCGAGCAGGCTGACGTCAGGCGTCTGGCGGCTGAAATAGTAGTCGCCGATCAGCACGCTGAACGGATGGCCGCCAAAGGTGCCGTATTCTTCTTCGTAGACCTTCTTGAAAAGCGCACTGGTGTCGACGTCGATCGCCTTTTCCAGGTCGTTTTGCAGGTCCTTCTTCGACACATTCAGCAAGCGCAGCTTCAGGCGCGTGCCGGTCTCGCTGTTCTTCACGAGGTAATGGATGCCACGCCACGACGCTTCGAGCGCTTGCATATCGGCGTGGTGCAGCACTTCATTGAGCTGCTCGCTGATCAGTTCGTCGATCTTGCGGATGTGATCGTTGATCATCGCGACAGTATCGCGGCTGACGGTCATGTTCTTGTCGAGCACCTGCAGCGCGAATTCGGCCAGCAGTTCGCGGGCGTGCTGCTGCTGCTCGTCGTCGTGAGCCATGCGGCCGTCATGAACAATGCGATCGAGCAACGTCAGCGTTTCGGTCTGCGCGGGCGCAGCCGTGGCTTGTATGTCAGACATCAGTGTCTCCTTGGGGCGGACTGGGCTCAGGCGTTTGCGGGCGCGTCACCGGCGGGATCACTCGCATCGGCCGGCGCGGGCAGTTGCGCCACGACGCCGTCTTGCGGATGCGCAGACTTGATTTCGGCCAACCCCTGCGTGTTGTGCACCACGTCCTGCAGCAGCTTGTCGAGCTCGTCGTTTCCGTCGAGCTTGGTGAGCAGGTCGCGCAGGCGCAGTCGTGCATCGTAGAGCTGCTTGAGCGGCGCGATCTGCTGGACGATCTGCACTGGATCGAAGTCGTCGATATGCTGGAATTTGAGCGCGACGTTGATTTTGCTGCCGTCGCCAGCGAGCGTATTGTCGACCTGGAGGGTGACGCGCGGCCCGATCGAGCCCATTACGTCGTTGAAATTATCGCGATCGATGTCGACGAATCGGCGCTCCGACAGCTTGGCTAGCGGTGCCTCGGGCTGGCCCGACAGATCCGCAAGGATGCCGACCACCAGCGGCAGCTCTTTTTTCTCGATTGCATTGCCGGTTTCGACGTCGTAGGTAATCTGGACGCGCGGCGGGCGGTTCCTCTCGAACCAGTGTTGGGTACTGTCGGCCATGGGTCGCTCCTCGGTATTGCTTCTTATGACGCGTTAATAGCGCGGTGCATGCACCGCTTCTTTTCTTTCTCGCGCGACAAATCCCGCTTCCGATATCAAGCTGCGTGAAGGCCTGCGCGAAGACGAGCGCATACCCTCGGGCAATCGAATCGCGATCGCGCCGCACTGCGTGACTGCAACAGAAGATAGCGCGCGCAAGGCACCACCGAAAGGTTATTACCTTTCGATCGCAAGGCGCACCCAACCCCGGAAAACGACGTCGGCAGGAATCCGAAAAAAATTCCGACCGCCGCAAATAGCTCAGACAAAAATACTCTACGATAGTCTTCAGTGAAATTCAAACGATATTTAACGTTTGCGTCGAAGCGTCGTGCGGGAGTAGAACTCACCCGTAGTGACAGTTTCATGGCAGTGTCACGACCCAGTGAAACGGCCATTGCGGTCTGAGAGGCGGTGCTTGTAGACTACGCTCGCTGCGGAACGTGATGCGCGAAAGCGTCAGGGGAGACAGAGCGATGCCCGGCACACGACAAAACAGATGAGGACGGTTGCGTCTCGCGTGCGTTTTAAACATGGCGATGTTGCGCGCTGGCGCAACGGGAGACGACGTGAAAGGGGATATCGCCGTGATCGATGCTTTTCGACTTGCCGCTGGCCAGCGGCGCCGGTCGCCTGGGCTGTGGTCGATGCCGCTCGTGGCCATGCTGTGCGTCGCGGGTTGCTCGGCGTCGCTGCCGCGCGTCAAGGTCGACTCGCTATCCATCCAGGTGGCGGCGCAGGCAAACCTCGATACACCGATTGCAGTCGATGCCGTATTGGTGCGGAATCCTCAATTGCTCGAAACATTGCTTGGCTTACCGTCTGCAAAATGGTTCGCGCAGCGCGAGCAGTTGCGGCGCGACTATCCGAAAGATCTAAGCGTCATTTCGTACGAACTCGTGCCTGGTCAGCAGATTTCGGACTCTAGATTTTCATTCGATGGTCAACGCGCGGCCGGTGTGCTGGTGTTCGCCGACTACCAGACGACTGGCGCCCACCGGGTGCGGCTCGACGGTGGTCCGTCGAAGCCGCTGCTCGTCCTGGGCGACCAGGATCTTCAGTTGGTCGCACGCTAGAGCGGACCATGAACTTCGACGACCTCGATGGCCGCGACACGACGGCGCCCTGGCAGTGGGCGAACGACGGCGTCCGTCCGTATCCGCGCCGTTCCGCGTGGCAACAAGCGCGGCAACCAAAGGGCTAGTGGCCAACTATGATGCGCAATCTGTTTCCGGATGCGATTTGCTGGTTCGAGGGCATGCCGTTGCTTCCGCAGCATTTCCAGACCCAGGCCCTGCACGCGGCTGGACACGCGGCGCTACTGGCTGGCGCGGCCCGGCCGTACTACTGGGGCGTGCTGACGTTGGAGCAGGAAGAGGCGGGGCTTGCCGAAGGGCTAGTGCGCATCACCCAGCTTGATGCCATCCTGCCTGACGGTCTGCCTATCCGTCACACCGCGGACGATCCTGTGCTGCAGATCGACGTGCGCCAGGCATTCAGTTCGCCGGATCAGGTCGTCATCGTGTATCTGGCTGTGCCGCCACTCTACCGCGGCGGCCAGATCGATCAGCGCGGCGCCCGCTACCAGCAGCATCAAACGCAAGGTGTGCCCGATCTGACGACCGGCACCGAACCCACCACGATAACCACATGGCGACCGAGGTTGCACCTGATGACCGATCTTGGCAATCAGGAATACGAACGGTTGCCTTTGATGCAGTTGCGTCAGCAGGGCGGCGGCGTTGCGCTCACCGAGTACGTGCCGCCTTGTCCATTCATCGGGCCGGAATCGCCGCTTGGGCAGCGCATCGTGCGCATCGCGATGCGCGCCCGGGAAAAGTGCGTATTCCTGTCCGGCCGCCTCGATGCGGCACGTCGCGCTGGCGAGCGCGACGACGCCGGACAGATCGAGCGGCAACTGGCTGCGTTGTGGATGCGCTTGCCCGAAGTCGAGGCCGCGCTGCATTCGCGCGCGGTTCATCCACTCGATCTTTACCGCATCCTCGCCGGCATGGCGGGAGGCCTGGCGAGCCTGCGGCCGACCCGTGGCGTGCCGACGTTCGCGCCGTTCGACTATGCGGAGTTGCTGGCGTCGTTTGAACCGCTGCTCGAGTGGATCGACGCGGCACTTTCGACGGTGCGTCAGGGCTATCGGGTGCGCCAGTTCACCGCCGAAGCGGGCGGATTCTGGATCGATCTGCCGGCGGATGCAGGAGCAGCCGCTCCGAGCGAACTGGTGATCGGTCTGCGCATGCCGGGCGATGCCGCTGAGCATGACGCCAGTACCTGGTTGGAGCAAACGGCGATTGCTTCACGTGCGCATTTGCCGACCCTGTCGCGGCAACGCATGCGCGGGCTGGCGCGGCGGCGGCTGTCGCGCGATGAGCGGGCGACGTACAGCGCCGGCGACGATACCGCGATGTTCGTGGTCGCACTCGACACGACCTGGTTCGATCCGGCGCAACCGCTGCATATCGATGTCGGTGCGGGTGTGCGTGGCGCCGCGCCGTGGGCGGTGCAGCTCTTCACGCCGGCTGGCGAGGTGAACGATCCATCCGGCGAAGCGGGGCGCGGCGCCAATGAGTGACTACGCGGCCATCTCCGGCGACGAACGCGCACCGCTTACGCGCGCGTTCGTTGACGCGTTCGGGCGCGCGATGGAAACGCGCGACGCGCTGAGCCGCGCTACTGAAGCGCCACTCGAGGTGCTTGCGCAAGCCGACAACGTGGCCGATAAGGTGGCTGCGCAACTGGCTTCGGTGACTCGCCGGTTGGCGCGCGAAGCAATGGCATGGACGGGCGCCGCTGGCGAGGCTGATATTGCAGCGGCGCAGTATGCGTTCGTCGCGCTGCTCGACGAACTTCTGCTGTTCTCCGACTGGCCGGGCCATGCCGCCTGGGAAGCAAAACCGCTCGAGGTACGGGTGTTCGGCACACGCGCGGCAGGCGAACGCTTGCCCGATGCGATCGAAGCGCTCCTTACGCAGCGTGACGCGTCGCAACGCGATCTCGCTAATGTCTACCTGGCCTGTCTGATCCTGGGTTTCAGGGGCCGTCTGCGTGGCGCGGCGGGCGCGCTGCGCCACGATCAACTGCGTCATGCGCTGTTTGCGTTCGCCTTGCAACGCGATGCGGAGCCCGCCCATCTGTCCGCGCCGCTTGAGCGCGTGGCACTGGCACCCCATCGAACGGTTTCGCTTACCAAAATGTTTCCGGACAACGCACGTTTTCTCGTGCTGCTCGGCGTCGTCGTCTGTGTGCTGCTCGGTGTGTCGCACCTGCTATGGTCCGTCGCGACAGCGGGCGTACGGCCGGCGGTGGCGCAGTTTCAAGCCATCGCGCTGGCGGACGCGACGCCTGCGCCTGCGTCCGCCCCCGCGAGCAACTCGAGTGTTTCCGGCGCAGTCGTGCGAACGCCGATCACACCGCGCACGCAGCCTGCTGTGACCGATAGCCCGGCACCGCCGCGAAGCAATGTGCTGACCGCGGTACCGGTGGCGCCAGCGGTGAATACGACTGCGGTTGCCTGGCACACGACCGCGAATGCAGGGAAGGGCCGGCCGTGACCTTGATCACGATCCTGCTGATCCTCATCTCGCTGCTGCTGCTCGGGCTCGTGCTTGCCGTCGCGCTGCGCTTCTGGCATGCGCGTCAGGACGAGCGGTCGATGCGCAGTTTCGCAGCGACGGTGCGCGCGGCTCACGTGCGCATGAGCGTGAACGATCCCTATTCGGTCCCGCGTATTCTCGCCACCGGCGCGCCGGCCGCCCTCGATGCACTCTGCCGCGGCTGGCGCCTGAGCCCTGTGGGTGAGCCCGCGTGGTTTGGACGCGTCTGGAACGACGCGGAAGGGCTATTGATCGCCGAACCGCACGATGTGCTGGCGCTGCCTGCGACGGATCGCCGGTTGGCCGAGTCGCGCCGGCTGGTGCGCGCCTTGCTGCGCAACCGGGCTGGGCGTCCCCTTGATGCGATCGTGTGGGTGATCGCGGCCGAGACGCTCGTCACGGAGGACGGCGAGCCGCGCGAGATGAGTGCGATGGCGCTCGAGTCGTCGCGCAAGCTCATCGCCGTGCAACGACAGTTCGGCCTGATGCTGCCGCTGTATATCGTGATCAGCAATTGCAATGCACTGCCAGGTTTCGACGATCTTGCGGGCGGTCTGCAAGGCGCGGCGAGCGGTGCCACGCTGGGGTGGGCGTCGCCTTATGCGTTGCGGCGTCCCTATGAAGACGTGTGGCTCGACGAAGCGTTTGTTTCGATGCGAACGGCACTGGCGGAAACGATCGTCGAACTTGGCACGCTGAACGGTAGCGTTGGCGACGCACTGTTCCTGTTGCCCCAGCGCCTCGACCGGTTGCGCGTGCCGTTGCGCGAACGCGTGGATCTGGTCCTGCGCGGCGCGGCGGACGGTACGGCGCCGATGTTGCGCGGCGTTTACTGCATCGGCGAGGTGCCCGATCGGTTGGCTGCCGAAGAACCGGTCATCGGGCCGGCCTTGCGCGTCAACGCGCCGAGCTTCGCCGGGCGACTGTGGCACGATGTGCTGCTGAGCGGGCAGGGCCTCGCGCTGCCGATGCCGCGTGTGCTGGCTCTGCGTACGCGTTGGCACCGCGTGGCGACCGTCTGCGCCGCCGCGCTCGCGGTCTGCTGGTGCGCCGGGATGGCGATCTCGTGGTGGCATCTGCGCAGCGATGCGCGCGCACTGAGCGCCGCGTACGATTCGCTCACGGTCGCGCGAGCGACTTATCGGGAATCCGATCGCGGCCCGGCGGCCGTCACGAGTGCGCTGAAAAGCGTGCGGGAGGCGTTGTTCAAGGCGCCACGCTGGGAACTGAGCTCACCGTTCATGCCGCTTTCGTACCTGTTCCTGGAAGGCGAGCTCACCGACGCGCAGCGGCATGTTTTACGCGGACTCGTCTTCGAACCCCTGCATGACCGGCTGACGGCGCGGCTCGTAGACTCCTCGTGCGGTTTGAGCCAGGCCGCCCAACCGGACGCGGCCGAGCAGGCGGTCGCGAGGCCGCAGGACCTGCCGGCGTTCGTGACCGGAACGCGACTCGTCAACGACGCGGCGCAAACCGAACACTGGATTGGACGGTATAACGAACTGGTGCATGCCGGCAGCGGCAATCTCGCGATGTTGACGCAACTGATGCGCGAAGCTGCCGGCGTGCAGCTCGCGCCGGAGCATGTCGCGGATCGGACGCAGCTCGATGCGGCGCTGCGCGCCACCACCCTCGAAGGCGGCACGGTGTCGCTGGACGGCGCGCAGGCCGCGAGTGTACGACTAGGCGTGAGCGCGTGCTTTGAGCAGTCGTTCGATATGTGGTTCGACCAGGTCTATGCGGACTCAACGCTGACGACTAACGCAGCCCAGGTGCAGTCGCTGCTGGCGCAATTGCGCGCGCCGGGCGCCGCGCCTGCGGACGGGGCCTTGTCCACGCTCGCCAACAGCATTGATGCGTTGGCGGTGCAGGTCGACGCGGCCAATCATGGCTGGGCCAGCGCACGTGGCAAGGAATTGGTACCGGGCTTGACGGCCACTTTCGATACGGCACAGCATCTGCAACTGATCGGCGCAGCGCCGGTGCAGGCGGTGCTGGCGCACGAGCAGGAGGCGCGGACCGCATTCGCCTCCCGCTGGCTGGCAAACGGTAGTCTCCCAGGGGTGCTGAGCGCCACGTCGGCTAACGGGCTGCAACTGTCCGCCGACCTGCCGCCCCTGCGCGAGGCCTTGCACACGTTGCTGGCACAACCGTTCGCGGCGACAGGCGGCAATACCGACACAGCGATCCGCAGTGTCGATAGCAGCACCGTGCAACGCGCGCTCGCCGTCTTGCCCGCGTACCGGCAATACGTTGCAGGGCCGCTCGCGCAAGCGCCCGATGCCTATCGGCCCGCACTGCTGGCGGCAGCTGGTAACGAGGCGGTAAAAAGCATGCTGGCCGCGCTGTCGACGCCGGCGCAAATGATGGCACAGCAGGGCAGCGGCTCGGTCGCGGAGACCGCGGCGCAATTCGACGCGTTGCATAAGAGCGCGCTGGATCTGATCGCCGCCTTCGATTCGTTGGGCCGCGACGATCTCGCGACGACCGTTGCGCTGCGCGTGAGCGACGCAGCGCTGGTCGTGCTGCGGGTCGCTGATGCGCAGTTGCAGGAACTCGCGCCGTTCCGTCCGGTGCGCGGTGATTTTTCGGATTGGGACGGCCAGCCGGGTGGTTCGTTGCGGGCCTTTGGCGCCGCCTCGCCGCAAGCGCTGCAAGCCTATCTCGCGGCTCAGGCAGCAGCGATTGCCGATCTGGCGGACGGGCCCGCCGGCGCGCTCGACTGGCTGAATGCGCAGAAGCCGCCGCTCAATCCGGCCGATGCACACCTCGTGAGCCGCTGGAAAGCGCTATCAGGTGACCTCGTGCAGTACCGGGCGAAGAGTCCGGCGAGCGCGATGATCGCCGTGCAGACCATCATCGCCGGTCAGTTGGACAAGCTGGACCTCGGCAATTGCAGGGCGTCGCTCGAGCAGGTCAGCGTGCCGCCATCGGGCGATATTGTCGCGAGCGCCGGCACGCGTCTCGTGTCGTCGGCTCGTGAGCAGTGCTTCAGATTGCAGACGGGCACCGGCATGCAGGCCTACGAACAGATCCGCAGCTTTTTCGCGCGTTATCTGGCCGGACACTTCCCCTTTGCGTCCGATGCCACCGCGCCGGCTGCCGACCTGCGGCAGACCGCGGCGTTCGTCGCGCTGCTCGACACCCAGTTGCCCCAGGCGCAGGCGGGACTCGCAGCGGCGACCGCGGCCGGGCGAGGGCGCGCGGACGGCTCCGCGGCGTTCATCGCGCAACTGGCGAGCGCAAAGCCCTGGCTCGACGGCTTGCTCGCACGCGGCGCCGACGGTACGTTGCAAGGCGTGGAGCTGAACGTCGAATGGCGTGTCGATCGCGCCGACGAGGTAGGGGCCGATCAGGTCATCGAATGGAAGCTCGCGAGCGGTAGCGATACGCTCACTTATCCGGGCTCCGGTGAGCCCGCGTTGCGATGGAAGCCCGGGCAGCCGGTCTCGCTTAGCCTGCGCTGGGCTAAGGATGCGCCGTGGCAACCAATGTTCGACACGGCGCAGCCGACCCTCTCGGGCGAGAAGGGGTTGGCAACCTGGAGCACCTCGGACACATGGGCTTTGCTGCGGTTCGTGCGCCTGCACCTGATGCCGGAGGATGCCAGCCTCACGAGCGCGGGGCTGTCGCCACGACTGTTGTTGACGGTGCCCGTGCGCGATCGCAGCGGCATGGTTCAGATCGCGAGGATGTATATGCGCGTGGGCTTCGGGGGCGCGAAGGCGCCGCAGGCGATCCCGGATCTGCCATTCACGGCGCCCGGCTATGACGGCAGAGGCGTAACCACGACGGTGACTTATCCAACGGATGGCAATGCACAGGCGGATCACGGATGATGCCTGAACTCGACATCGACGCGCTGTTGCAGCCGCTGCCTGGTGATCAGCCGTGCGGTGTGTCGCTCATCCACGATCCCGAGTACGAAGCAATCCGGACGGCGCGCCGCGCCGACGATTCGAGCGTGCCGGCCGGCATCTGGCAGACCACCCTGAAGGTTGCCGAGTGGCCGGTAGTGGAAGCGGGATGCCGCCGCGTGCTGTCGAACCGCAGCAAGGATCTGACGATCGCCGCGTGGCTCGGCGAGGCGTGGCTGAACCGTTACGGCTTACCTGCGCTACCGCACTGTTTTCAGCTGATGGTGGGTTTGTGCGAGCGTTACTGGAACGATCTGCACCCGTTGCCACGCGACGGCGATCTTGGATTTCGGGCTGCTCCCATTGGCTGGCTCGCCGGTGCGTATGCAGATCTGTTGTCGGGGCAGATCGAGCTTTTCGAAGGCCCCGACGGTTTGCGCGGAACGCTCGCACAATGGCAAAGCGCGCAGCGTGCGACGGTCGCGGCGACTGCGCGGAAAGACGTGCCTGCTGCGAAGAAGGAGGCGGCGGCACGCACCTCGGCTGCGTTGCAGGAGGCCGCCCGCGTGGCCTCGCCGGCGTATCTGCGACTCGAGCGCGATGCGCTTGCGAAGGCGCGGCCGCTGATCGAGCAACTGGACGCGTGGTGTACGCCGCGACTCGGCAGCGAGGCGCCTAGCTTCGCATCGCTGACGGAAACGATGAACCAAGCAGGACTTGTGTTGACGGAGTGTCTGGCTATGCATCCGAATTCCGATCCGCCGCTTGCCGTCGTGGCGGGCGATGCTGCAGCAGTGGCCGGAGCGCCCGCGCAAGCACCGGTGCCGGCAGCCTCAGGCGTACCACACAGCAGGGAGGACGCGTACCGGCAATTGGGGGTGATCGCGGAATACCTGGCGCGCTACGAGCCGCACAGTCCAGTGCCGTACCTGATCCAGCGAGCATTGGAGTGGGGGAGCAAGCCGTTGCCGGTGCTGCTGCGTGAACTGACATCAGGCGACGTCGATGGAAAAAAGTTTTGGGCGTTTCTGGGGCTGCTGCCGGATGAAGCGGAGAAGACGAAATGAAACGGGGGTTTCAGGGACATATGTCGGCGGCGAAAAACCTGGCGCATTAACGCGATAACCTTTGAAATGAGGGAGCTGGCGCAATGAAGATAACTTACTCATATGATCGATACGACGGCCCGGCACCTGGTGGAAATAATTTCTGTTCCAATCATCACGTATTGCCCTATCACTTGATGTACCTTATTGGCATAATTTGTCTCGCTCTTGCGCGACAAAAAAATAATGACGACCCCTACGATTACTTGGAAAAGGTAAAAGCATTGGTGCCGACGCAGCTGGGAAATCTGGGTAACACCATGCAACAGATCGTTGTAGATGGGTCGAACTATGTTTTTCCGAAAGATGAGAATGTAGTTAACGCGACCGGGGGGCTTGTTAATGTAAACCTATCTCTTCCGACAGTGATCGGCGAAATCGCGTGGTTGCAATATAATATATTTAAAGGACCTCGCGGCCTATCAAGGGCGGACGACCCGTCGCAATTGGCAGAATCGGAAAAGCCGGCGAGCTTCCCTAAGGAACGATGGGAGAACCTGGCTTCGTTGCTCAATATGTATTCTGGAATCGGCAAGAAGAGTGCCGCAACGAGGGGGCAACGGATCAATTTCGAGGTGGACTATGTGAAGGCCAAGGCAATCGCTCAATTTTTTCTAAATAAAATTAATCCCAATACGCCTGCCCACCAGACGGTTGTCGGAGACTGGGTCGTTCGAGATACAGACGGGAATTACTATAAGTGTTCGATCAATTTAAAAAGTCAGGAAAAATATAATTCACTGGTATTGAGCACCAAATCAGAAGATGCGATGTACAAGGGTATGTTTTTTCATTGCGCCAGAAATAACATCACAACGCAAGCTGGAAAATACGTATCCGTGGTGAAAGTAACGAGAGGGGAATGCGCACTCCATGTGGTGAAGCGAACCGGTACTCCGCAGACGAGCGATTTGACCGCACAGTTTGAACCGTTATTCGCTGCTTACGTGGGGTAGCCGGCGGTGGCTCTGCTTAAGGCGTGTAATTGTGAGCACAGGAAAAGCGGGAAGGTGCGTTGTCCGGTGTGAGCAGGTACGAATAGGTTGATGTTTTCTGTTCACATTGGAATACGTGTTTGGGGGCGTCAATGCGTGGGCGATATCAGCCGACGGCGCTTGTTTTCGCTGCACGTTGTGACTGTAGGATTTGTTCGGCGTAGCGCTTAATCGGGAGGCGGAAGATGCCCCTCAGATTGATGCGTTCCAGCCGGGTGGGCGCGATGCGGCCGATCAGTTCTGCCGGGATGGCGTGCCACCGATTGACCCAGCGATCCAAGAGCGCCTGCATCTGCGCCGTGTTCCAGGCCATCACGTTGTTGGCCAGCAAGCTCAGCGCGTCGACTACTGCCTGCATCTGGTCGACGCGCTTGGCCTGGGCGGGGGCCACGCGCCCGGTGTAGATCGCACGCTTGAGCGCGTTGACCGCCTCGCCACGATTGAGCACCCGCAGCGGCATTGTCAAGTTGCGGGATCGGTCGCGAAGATGGCGCGATGAAGAAATCGAAATCGCTATCCGGCGGCAAAAGCCGAGATCCCGGAACTTGCGAACGTGAAGCACGTGTTCGTCAAAGCTGCAGCCCGACTGAACAAGCACGCAGAGAACAGCCACCAACCGACGCGCGAACGCGAGCGTCGCATCCCCCAAGGGGACTTCCTTCGGGGCGTGCGGGGCTTTCGCGACCCGAAACGCACACAGAATTCTCTCTCGTGCTTTGGGCCGAACCGGCAACATTTCGCGCTCAAGCGGCATCTGCTGCGCGCTTCACTCTATCGCAAACAACTCGCGGCGCGATTCGTTGCGTGGTGCGAAATCTGAGGGATACTCTTTCCTGCCGTCTTTCCGCCTCAGTCTCGGCAAGTTGACCCTATCGTTTTGCTGCGTCTCCCGTGCCGGGATGTGCGGCATCCCAGTAAACGTTGAGGCCCATCAACGTCGTCAGCGTATCGGCTGCGGCCTTCATGCGAGCACCGACCTCCGCAATGGACGGCACCGGCGCATCATCGATTCGCTCGATGTATGGGGTGGTGAGCGAGGCGATCGCGTGTCCGTTGCGCCCAAAAACCGGATACGCGAGGTTACGCACGCCCTTTACCTGCCGGCTGGGCATGCGCGCAAAACCGTGCTGGCGGATTTGCGCCATGTCGTGAGCCAGGGTCTCTGCATTGACCGGCCGCTCACCGTCGACCGGCACATGAAGCGCCAGCATCTGTTCGCGCTCCTGATCTTCCTGAAACGCCATCAACACCTGACCGGATGCAGTGTCGGTCATGCCAATCAACGTGCCCACCTTCAACGAGAAGCCCCAGCGCTCCGGACTCTCGACTCCCGCAACGATGATCACGCGTCCGGCCTGATAGACGCACAGGTGAAACGACTGCTTCACTTCATTTGCGAGCTGCGTCATGAGCGGCAGCGCGGTGGATACGAGCGAGCGCACCGGTTGATGGCTGTGAGCCAGTTGGAAGAGCAAAAGTGAAAGCGCATAGCGCTCGCCGATTTCCATCAGGTAGCCGCGCGTCTGCAGCGTCACGACCATGCGGAAGATTTCAGCCGTGGTACGCCCAAGCGCTTTGGCCAGTTCGCCGAGCGACAGCCCTTCCGGGTGTTGCGCTAGCAGTTCAATGATATCCAGACCTTTTTCGAGGGCCGGAGCCGAATAGCGCGTCGTGTCCAACGTTGCTCCTGGGTGGCGGGCGGTCAGATCCCGCAGCGATTCTTGCGGGCCAGTGCTGTAATTGTAAAGGCGACAGGCAGCCGAACGGCCTGTCGATGTGGGTCGGGAAAGTACTGACGAGCATTTTATGTATAAAAATAGATTTTATGAATAAAATGCTCTCGTGTGACTTCGAGCACGTGTCAAAGGCGACGTGTTCGCGGCGGCGCCGTCAGGACGGAGGGGAGAAAGAGGAATGGCCGAGGTTGCGTTCGAGCAGGTCCAGAAGTCGTTCGGTGCTGTGCAGGTGCTGAAACAGATTGACCTCAAGGTTCGTGACGGGGAGTTTCTCGTCCTGGTCGGGCCGAGTGGCTGCGGCAAATCTACGTTGCTGCGTGCGTTGGCGGGTCTGGAAGGCATCACACACGGCCGGATCCTGATTGACGGCCAGGTGGTGAACCGGTTGCCGCCGAAGGACCGCGACATTGCCATGGTGTTTCAGAACTACGCGCTCTATCCCCACATGAGCGTACTGGAGAATTTGACGTTCGCCTTGAAACTTCGGGAACTGACGCCTGCCGAGATCGACGCCCGAGCAAACGAGGCTGCTTCGATTCTCGGACTGAACGGCTTGCTTGACCGTTATCCGCGCCATTTGTCGGGCGGCCAACGTCAGCGGGTTGCAATGGGCCGTGCAATCGTGCGCGACCCGAAGGTCTTTCTCTTCGACGAACCCCTGTCCAATCTCGACGCCAAATTGCGCGTGCAGATGCGCGCAGAGATCCGCGCACTTCATCAACGTTTGAAAGCGACCACCGTCTACGTGACGCATGATCAGATCGAAGCGATGACGATGGCCGATCGCATCGTCGTGCTGAACGCAGGTGTGATCGAACAGATTGGCGCGCCGCTCGAACTGTATGACGACCCGGACAATCTGTTTGTGGCCAGTTTCATTGGCTCGCCTGCGATGAACGTTTTCTCGGGCCGATACGAGCAGAACGGCGAAAGCGCGCGAGTGCGAATCGGCGACTTTTCGTTGCCTGCTCCGACTGTTCACGCGGCCGACGGCCAGCCCGTTTCGATTGGCGTGCGCCCCGAACATCTGCAACTGGCAGAGGACGGGTTGCCGTTCGTGGTCGATGTGATAGAGCCGACAGGCGCCAGCACCGAACTCTTTGGCTCCATCGCAGCGCAACCGTGTTGTGTAATCGTCAATGGCAGAGCGGCCCCGCAACCCGAGGCAGCGGCGAAACTTCGCGCCGCTGTCGACCATATCTATCTGTTCGATCCAGATACCGGGCGCCGGATGCGTTAGCGCTCGCCCCTATAAGAAAGCGTTCAAGGAGACATGCGATGCAAGGCGGAAAGCAGAAACAAGCCGGGAAAGCGGCGCTCGTACGGATTGCGCTGTCGGCTGCAGCACTCGCGGCCGTGATCGCGTCCGGTGTGGCGCATGCGGACAACGAATACAAGGGCTACACGCTCAGAGTCAAGTTGATTGGTGGCGTGCAATACGAGGCGCTGTATACGCGAATCCCCAAATGGGAAAAACAGACTGGGGCGAAAGTTGAAATCGTCTCTCGCAAGAGTCACTTCGAGCTCGACCGCGAACTGAAGCAGGACATCGCCTCGAATCACATCGATTACTGCGTGTCGTCGAACCACACGAATTTTGCCGCGCAATACCCAATTTTCCGTGATCTGAAAGGCTTGTTCGCGCCCGACGTGCTTGCGCAATATGCGCCGAACCTGCTCAAGCAGTCCGAAGTAAACGGACATCTCGTACAGATACCACGCTCCACCGACATCGAGGCGTTGTACTATGACAAGGTCGCCTTCGACGACCCGGCCAATCAGGCGGCCTATCGCAAGGCGTATGGCAAGCCGCTCGAACCGCCGAAAGACTATGCTGAATTCACGCAGCAGGCGAAGTTCTTCACGAAGGCCCCCAATTTTTACGGAACGCAGTTTCCCGGCAAGGATGAAGCGCTGACCGGCACGTTCTATTCGCTTCTGGTCGCCAACGGTGGGCAGTTGCTCGACAGCAACATGAAGCCCGTTTTCAATTCGCCGATCGGAGTGAAGACACTCAACTGGTTTGTCGATTTGTACAGGCAGGGTGTGGTGCCTAAAGGCGCGCCGAGCTATGTCTGGGATGATCTCGGCAATAACTTTGCGTCCGGCAAGGTCGCGCTGGATATGGACTGGCCCGGATTTGCTTCTTTCTATAACGACCCGAAGACGTCGAAGATTGCGGGGCAGGTCGGCGTCGTGCGTGCGCCCCTCGGCGCCGGGAATCGGCGGCCGGGCTGGTCGGGCTCGCATAGCTTCTCGATCACCAAGACTTGCGACCGCCCGGAAGTTGCCGCGAGCTTTATCCAGTTTCTGACGAATCACGATTCACAGATGGTTGAAGCCCGGCTCGGCACGATTCCGTCTCGCCTCGATGCGCAGCGCGACGCCGCGAAAGAGTTCGAAGCAAAGCATGACCTGTATATGGCCAACGCGATCACGGTCTTTAGCGCGGCGGCCAAGGACGACTCATTTACGCCGCCCCGTATTGCGCAATGGAATGAAATATCGAACGCGCTGTGGCCTGAGCTTCAGAAAGCAATAATAGGCGACAAGACCTCGACGCAGGCGTTGAATGACGCCGCGAAGAAGGTCTCCGACATCATGCAAGACGCTGCGGACAATGAGTAACGATGAGCGCCGATTCTCGCAGCGGTAACGGCATGGCAACGGAGTCCCGACGCAAGACGGGCAAGACCCTGGAACTGCTCGAGGTTCGTGAGCGGCTCTCGCTTCCGGCAAAACTTCTTTTGCCTGCCTTCGTGTCGGTAGCGATTGTCGTCGTGTTGCCGTTGCTGTTTTCGCTTTATACGAGCTTCACCTCGTATCGGCTCACCGATCCGGACACGCTGACGCATTTCATCGGCTTGCATAACTACGTGCGGGCATTTTCGAACGGCGACTTCTGGGCGGCCTTCGCCCGGACGGTCCTGTTTCTGACCATCGCGCTGAACCTTGAAATGGTGCTGGGGCTGGGAATCGCTCTGCTATTGAACAGGGTCACGGTGGGACAGCGGGCGTTGCGTACCGTGATGATGTTCCCCATGATGTTTTCGCCGGTACTGGTTGGCTTCCAGTTCAAGTTCATGCTGAACGACAGCACCGGTGTCATCAACAGCATTCTGCAGTCGGTGTTTGGCGTCAAAACGGCGATTCCGTTTCTTGTGAATGAGAACTCGGCGCTTGCCTCGTTGATTGCGGCCGAGGTGTGGAACTCAACGCCGGTGTTTGCGGTGATTTTGCTGGCCGGCTTGATGGCGCTGCCCAAAGATCCGATTGAAGCATCGAAGGTAGATGGTTGCACACCGTGGCAAACCTTCAGGTATGTGACGCTACCTTACCTGATGCCGTTTATCTACATCGCGATGACGATCCGTTCGCTCGACGTGGGTCGAGCCTACGACATCGTTCGCATCATGACAAACGGCGGCCCCGGAGGCAGAACCGAGTTGCTATGGACGATGGTCGGGCGTATTGCATACGACGACTCGCACATGGGATACGCCAACGCCATTGCATACGTTTCGGTGCTGGTATCCATTTTGTTCACGCTGTATTTCTTCCGCAAACTGAATGCCGCGCGGCGGCACATGGGGCCAGCCTGACGTCATGAGCAATCTCACTTCAAGCCGCGCAGGCGACGTGCCGTTCGACTGGCGGCAACTCGCTCGCCAGTGCGCCCTGTGGTTTGGCGTATTTGTCGTGATGGCGATCATTTGCCTTCCCGGCCTGTGGGTCGTGCTGAATGCGTTTCGCTCGAATGTTTCCATTCTGTCGAATCAGTCACCCTTCACGGCGAGCAGCTACACGCTCGACAACTTCCGTAGCATGTTTGGCTTCGGGCAAATGGCTTCGTTGCCGGTCCGGCAGTACTTCGTGAATTCCCTGATCATCTCCTGTGTCAGCACCGCCGCGGCGCTCGCGGTCGGCATACTTGGTGGCTACGCGTTTGCCAGGTTCGACTTCCGTCACAAGAACCTGCTCTTCGTGGTGTTGATGCTGACGCGTGCCATTCCGGGCATCGCGCTTTCGTTACCGATCTTCATCCTGTGGGCGTGGACCGGTCTGCTCGATACGCGTCTCGGTGTGATCATCGTTTACCTGGCGATGAATGTGCCATTTACCGTGTGGCTGATTGACGGATTCTTCCGCGAAGTGCCGATCGAGCTGTCACAAGCGGCGATGATCGATGGATGCAACCGATGGCAGGCGTTCTGGCGTATCGAGCTTCCGCTGGCACGCTCCGGAATTGCATCGGCTGGAATCTTTGCGTTTCTGACGAGCTGGAACGAGTTCGCGCTGGCAAACCAGCTTTGCCGCAGTCCCGACACGAAGACCTTGCCAGTCGGTCTGATGGACTTTACGGCGCAATTTTCGGTCGATTGGGCGGGAATGTGCGCGATGGCCGTGGTCATCATTATCCCCGCCATCGTTCTGACGTTTATTGTGCAAAAGCATTTGATCTCGGGGCTGACGCTCGGTGGTGTAAAAGGCTAGGGCGTGCCTGAACGAACAAGAGAGGAGGCTATTCAATGACAATAATCGATGCAGTCGAGATCCGGCAGGTCGACCTGCAACCAAAAGTCAAACGGACCGACGCGATCCAGTCATTCGTCGTACAGGAAACCGTGCTCGTCACCATCCGATGTAGTGACGGCAGCACCGGCACCGGATACACGTACACGATCGGGACGGGCGGTTCGTCAGTCGTCGCGCTGCTGAAGGACCATCTTGGTCCGCGTCTGATTGGTCGTCATCCTGCGGAGTACGAAGCGATCTGGCGCGATCTGTTTTTTCACACTCACGCAACGGCCGTCGGCGCGATTACGAGTCTTGCATTGGCGGCCGTGGATACGGCGCTCTGGGACCGTAATACGCGTGTCGCGGGACTGCCCCTGGCGGTTGCAGCGGGTGGGGCGAAACAGCGCATCCGGACTTATACGACCGAAGGTGGCTGGTTGCATCTGTCGGATGCGGAACTGGTCGACCAGACGCAGCAGGCGCAGTCGCAAGGATTTCTGGGAGCCAAGCTGAAAGTGGGGCGTCCGCACATGTCAGAGGATGTGCGACGGCTCGATGCGGTGCGGACGGCGGTCGGTGACGGATTCGAACTCATGACCGACGCGAATCAGGGCTTCACGTATTCCGAGGCGCTGCGCCGCGCGAATGCGTTCGAACCATTCCGCCTTGCCTGGCTGGAAGAGCCGATGCCGGCGGAAAGCGTCGATGCGCATCGGCGTCTGAGTCTTGCGACGACGGTGCCGGTCGCCATTGGCGAATCGCTTTACCACCCCGGGCAGTTCGCGCAATACATGAAAGCAGACGCCTGCGCCATCGTGCAGGCAGATGTCGCGCGTGTCGGCGGTATCACGCCTTGGCTGAAAGTCGCGCACATCGCGGAAGCGCTGAACATGGATATCTGTCCGCATTTCCTGATGGAACTCCATGTCAGCCTTTGCGCTGCGGTTCCGAACGCCACATGGGTCGAGTACATTCCGCAACTCGACTCACTGACAGACAATCGCGTGCATATCGAAGCAGGGTTTGCAGTCGCGCCTCAGGAGCCTGGCATCGGAATCGATTGGGACTGGGGTGCCGTTAATGCGGCGCAGCGCGTTCATCTGTCCATTGACGCGAAGACATCGGCATGAACGCAAGAGAGGACACTGTGCGGCATTGCCTGACGCTCGACCTGAAGGACGACCCGGCGGCCATCAAGGCGTACGACCGATACCACGCTGACGTGTGGCCCGAAGTGCTCGCGCACCTTCGCGGCTCAGGCATCGAAGACATGACCATCTGGCGGCGCGGCAACCGTTTGATGATGCTCATCGAGACCGCACCCAATTTTCACTTGAGCCGCCTCATGGTGACAGCCGACAGTGCCCCACGGGTCAAGGAGTGGGAGCGATTGATGGCGACGTTTCAGCAAGCGTTGCCGGATTCGGTTGGAGAGGGATTGTGGCAACCCATGTCTGAAGTCTTCAATCTGCAAGTTCAGTCACGCGACGACGATAGCGTCGACTGACGTAACGAGAACCGAAGCAATTTCGCATACCTTGTCGCAGAGGTCGATTTGCCTGCCAGGGAGAGGCTCTGTTCGGGTGCGTATTCAACCGGTCGATGCAACACAATAGAAGCTGCGTGAGCGGCGGGAGTGTTGCAAATGAAGCAGAGACCTCGGATCTATTACAGCGAGAGCCAGAAGGCGCTGATGTGGGAACGTTGGCGGAAGGGAGAATCTCTCCAGAAGATCGCCCAGCTTTTTGACCGGAACCACTCGTCGGTACAAGGGATTCTGGCTGAGACGGGCGGGATCCAGCCACCACAAAGGCATCGATCGAGATTGGCGTTGACGCTGGCTGAACGCGAGGAGATATCGCGGGCGCTCGCGGCTGACGATTCGATTCAGTCGATCGCCATGCGGCTCTCACGGTCTCCCTCCACCATCTGCCGTGAAAAAATCAAGCGTAACAGCGCACCGGATGGCTACCGTGCAAGTCACGCCGATCAGCTTGCCTGGGATCGGGCGCAGCGTCCCAAAGTCTGTAAACTGGTCGAGCACCGAACGCTGGCGCAGATCGTGGCAGGCAAGCTGCAACTGCAGTGGTCACCGCAGCAGATTGCCGGATGGCTCAGGCGGACGTACCCAGCCAACGAGGACTACCACGTGTCCCACGAGACCATCTATCGCAGCCTCTTCATCCAGGCCCGCGGCGCCCTGAAGAAGGAGTTGCTGGAGCACTTGCAGCGCACCCGGGCCACGCGGCGTTCGCGCCATCACACGCACAAGACGGACGACCAGGGGAGGATTCGTGACACCGTCGACTCCGGGCGTTCGAATTTCTCGACTACAGTCGGTCAGGAAAATCACAAGTTGGACTCGCAACGTGATCGGCGGGAACTGCTCTAAATAGATTCGTGATCCGTTGGCGTTCGGCCGTGTGCACAATATCGACACGTGGAAGGAGCCGTGTGCTGTTTTCGCAACAGGCGGCGCCAAAATATTATTTAACACACGCCTTCGCCGGATTTTGATAGCCTTAGTCGGGGCAGAGGAAGAGCATCCAACGACAGGAGGACTTCACCATGCTGAGGTGGATCGCAAACTGGGCTGTGCACAATGCACTCACTCCGGAGAAACAAGCCGAAAGAGCGTTGCGAGAACTGCGTATGGAGCTTTTCCAGGCGGAGCAGCGCATCCTCGATGCGCAGTTGCATGCGGATTACTACCGCGCACGTCTGGCCTTTTGCGAGGAAGTCATAAAAAACGGTATCGAGCAGGTGGCCGACCAGCGCAAAGGTCAACAAGAATCCTCACAGGTGTCGCGGCCGGGACTCAAGCTCACAGCGGCTCAATAGTGAGTCGGTCTGAGACCTTTGTTCCGTACACCATGTGCCGGACGCGTAATCGGTCCCGCGCAGGCGGGTACGTTACTGCGATGTGCGGCACGCCTTCGCCGTAGCGATCGCGCAGAACACACCACCGATACCCGTGTTGTCACCGCGGCGGCACGAACCGGGTAGAAGGCCACACTGTACGCAGACGTCGGCGCATCAATCCACTTCGGGCCTTCGATGCTGCTGGCGTCGTCACCCAACAGAATCCGGTCGATGACGCCGCCAGCCCTGTCTTCGCCGAGCGCCCTGGTCAGCACGGATCGGATGTATCCCTTCGAGTCAATCGACAGCGTGGTATGTGTTTCCGCTTCCTTGATAAAGTCTTGCAGCACGACGTCGACGGCACCATGCGCGACGTTTTTCAGGGCGGCCATCGCGATGCTGATCTTTTGCACCTCCCGTGGGCCGAGGAACCGGAAGGCTTCGGCCGCCTCGTCTTCACGGAGCGACATCCGCAGCAGCGCAGCCTGGTTGATTCGTTCCGCGTTCAATGAGCGCTCCATGATTAACGGCTGCAACGATCTTCTGATCGTTCTTTGCCGGCATCGCCGAATAGTTCTGTTTTCATTCGGACGTTGGGAGCAATGCCCCGTCCGTCGGTCGTCTGCGTCTCAAAGACGTTAAAGGGCGGCGGACCTCGGGCTGGCCTGGGCGTCGCGCAGGTAGCGGCCAGACGCGTTGCGCGAGCCGTTCCGGTTTGAGTCCGGCGCCGTGCGCTGACATGAACGGCGCGGGATTCATGCGTCGGTCCCTCGCCCGACATCGCACAACCTTGTCTGCGAATTTCCGAATCCTGACGCCAGCCGCAATTGATGCGGCTGCGGAGGTGGGATTCCGGGTCGTCAATGCGCTTGCCGTTGACGACGATGCGTTTCAAAGAAAGCTACCCTTGCTTATCATGACTGGCACTCAAAGACTTTGCGGCGCTTATCATTGCTGTAGTGAGACGCTGCATTCCGCGACGGGGGTGCCGAGCAAGTCGAGCAGCGTGCATAGTCGTTGTCGATCCTGCGCCGACAGGCCGGGACGTCCTAGCAGGCATTCGACCTGTGATATCCAATAGTCACGACGGAGCAGCCACGGTCGACGAACCAGCGCGTTCAGCGCCTTCTCAAGTTGTCCGATCTCGATCTTCACTGTGTTCACGTTACGTCTCCTTTCGCGATTCTCTGAAACAGGGAATGTCACATAGCCTGTAATCGTTCCGGAGCCGACACTTCGTTCGGAATACATAGTGCCCGCTTCCATCCCCCTGCGCAGCGTTGGCGGCGCTCGGGCATCGGCTGTAAAGCAACACGCGCTACAAGTAGTTGAGCCATACCACCATCAGGACATAGAGGAGGACGAAGAGCCAACGCAAAATGAGACTACGTGACGTCCACATCGGCTATCTCCGTTGATACCGGGTGTTAAGCGAGGATTACCGACGCACTGTTCGTTCGATGCACCTGGCGCACCAGCCATACGTCGAGTCCCTTGGTCGCGGTCAAACAGGAAAGGTCCAGGAGCAATGGCAGCCACAGTTTTTGGGCAAACGTTTGCTTTTTCATGTCCAACCCGCCGTCACGGCATCGTTCAGGTATGCACGTATTACGGCGTCCCTTCCCAATATTTTGATTGGGATGAACCCTGATAAACCCGCCGCCCGCACCGGAGTCACGCAGTGCAATAATGCACGCCTCTCAGGTTTGGCATGGCCCTCGGAATGACCAGAATCCTTTGGCCGACACGACCTGGCGGCTTTTTTCGTCAGCATGTGGGCGGGCGCTCGTGCGAATCTGCGGACTCGGAAGTGTCGGACGGCCTTCCCATTGGAGAATTCGTTGATAGCGAGCACGGCCACTGTGGGTTGCGAGCCGGTACATCTTCCGGTTTGCTGACCGAGTGCATTGCGACGGGCGCATCTTCGGGTAAGCGCAAAGGCGAAGAAGGACGTCACGTCGCAGGCACCACTCTGACGGTCGGCATTTTCCACCGGCGACATCCATTCATTTCGCTGACCGCAAGCTAAACGCTTCTTGTCGCCCACTATGGGCTCGGTTCCCACCACTCAGATGCGGCCAAGGTCCAATACCGCGATCTCGTCACGTCTCGTACTCTAGTGATACGAGCATGCCGGTGCTCGCGCCTTCCGCCATTGGACGATTCACGATGGAAACAGCCAAACCCATTTGTCGTCGTCATCGATGACGATGAATCGGTGCGCCGGGCGATCAAGCGGCTATTGCGCTCCATTGGAATCGCGGTGGATTCGTTCACAAGCGGGAACGCTTTCCTGGAAGCATTGCGGTCAATGTCGCCTTACCCTGCCTGTCTGATCATTGATGTGTAGATGCCGGGGCTGAGTGGACTGGACGTTGGACAGCGTCAAGCAGGACGCCCGCTCGTGTGTACCGACAAACACGACCGGACGTAGTCATTGTCGCCGCCCACGTTGACCGCGTCGGGTCGCGTGCGGCCGATGGCCTACAGGCAGCGACCGGCCAATAGTTGCGGTTCACGCAACGCAGAAAGTCGTCATTCCAATCGCCGGTTCACTTCGGAACCTGCCGGATGCCCGATGGAAGTAAATCGGCGAGCGGTCGTTCGCATCTGTACGTAAGCAACGGTAAATGACCGATTCTGTCGTTACTCCTATGAAGCGTTAGCCAGACATGAATAATTTCCGCCGTTCGTTACATTACTGGCGTTTTGCGAGTGGCAAGAGCCCGGCCTCGGTCCGTGTTGTGCTAGAGGGCGCCGAGCTTTACTCGGCCGTCGCGAGGCGCGGACTCAAGCTGCTGAACAAGCTGCGCGGCTAGCGAGCTCATTGCGCTGGCAACGACCTTGCCGGACCTGCGCTTGAACCTCACCGCTCCGCCTGCAACTGCCCCCAGCTCACGAGAATCGCCTGGATGCTGCGCGCGTAGGCGTCGCGCTCGTGCGGCGATTCCGAGTGATACGCGCCGATTGCGCGCCATGTGTTGCCGAACCGCACCATCTTCTGCTTGAGCAGCCAGGCCGCCACAAAGATATTCACGCACGGGTCCGTGAGCGCGCGGTGCGGAATGCCCTGGCTCTTGAGCTCCGGAAAGTGGATCGAATTGATCTGCAATTGCCCCACGTCGATCGAACCGTTGGCGTTGCGGTTGATGGCAGTCGCGTCGCCTTTCGATTCGCGCCATGCCACGGCGCGCAGCACGAGCGGATTGACGCCCTGGTAAGCGCCGGCCTTGTCGAAGCAGTCGTCGGCGGGCGGGGCGGCTTGCGCGGCCGAACTGCCGAGTGCCAGCAGCGCCGCACAGGCGCAGATGGCCCACGAGCGCAAAGGGCGGAATGCGTTGGTCTTGTGCTGGTGCATGGGTCGAGGCTCCAGATCCTGCTTTACTGCGCCAGCGCGGAATCGAGCTGCCGCTCGATGTCCTTGAGATAGGTGCGCGACGCATCGGAGACGACGAGGCGCGGCGTCGGCGTCGCGCAGCGGCAATCGTGCTGGTGAGTCTTCTTCTTGTTGTGCGACGTCGAGCGCGGCGCGGGAAGGTCGTCGTCGTCGCCGGTGGAGGGCGGCAGCATGGCGAGCGTCGGCAGCGGCGGGTAGACCTTGTCCGCAGAGGCTGTGGTGGCAGCGGTGGCAGTGGCGGCCGCAGTTGCAGGCGCGCTGGCGGCGGGCTGGCCCGCCCATGCGGCCGAACTTAAGCATAGCGATGCCGCGGCGAAAGCAATCAGGCGCATCGTGTCAGCTCCCCGCATGCAGCGGCTCGATCGAGACGCTGTACGTCTGGTTAGCGCCGGCCGTAAGATTTTCGAGCGTGGGTTTGAGCCCCTGCTGCGGCACGCCCCGCCAGATCGCCTGGTTGATGTACTTGAAGTCCTGGCCCAGCGCCGTCGCGCGGATCACGGTGGGCTGCTTCTGCGCGGCGGCGAGCGCGCCCGCCTTGGCGAGCACCGCAGTCAGTTGCGGATCGCGCGCGCCGAGTGCATCGGCGGGAATGTCGAACTTCATGATCACGTTCGACACTGCAGGTTTCTCGGCTTGAGCCGTATTGGGCTGCTGCAGTTGTGCGCAGCCTGTCACAAACATTACGGCAAGTAAGAGCACAACGCGCGTCACGTCGGGATCTCCAAAGTTTCGTGGCGATGTACGTGTTTTCGGCTTGGGAAGCTGAGACTTGATACCCGGACGGCAAACGTTTGCGAAAAAGAAAGAGTTCGCTCTCGCGGCGCCGCTTCCCGGAAAGTGCGCTGCGCGCACCGCCGCCTTCGAGCAAAGAACTTCTTGCCCTGTCGGGTAAAGCCACAGTCATTAAGGCTCGTGAGACTGCAAGTGGCGAGCTTGACTGTCATCTCGCTTCGTTTGCGGCGCCGACTCGTCCGATGACCTTTTATCTGCACTATTAAGGAAGGCGCTCAGTGCGCAGCTGACCCCGGACATATGATTCGCGCAGAACTAGTCATTCGTCGAAGGTGGTGAGTAGTATGTGGCGGATGACCGCAATGTCCGATCACTTGTCCGTGAGTGAACGTATCGAGCGACCGCTCGACTCTGATTGTGTTGAAAAAGTCGCCTGGTACGCGGATTCATAGGTATCCTGGAACACATCGATCGACCGGAGTGCATCGTCATGATGGGTCAGTTGGGTGCCGGGCAAGACAAGCTTTTCTACTGGTTCAACCTCGATAGTCACGTGCCTCGCACACATCTGCTGCGAGGTATCGATCAGGTTCTCGATCTCGGTGATCTTCGCCAGCATCTCGCGCCGTTCTACAGCCCGATGGGCCGACCGTCGATTGACCCAGAACGCATGATTCGCATGCTGATAGTGGGCTACTGCTTCGGCATTCGCTCCGAGCGCAAGCTATGCGAAGAGGTCCATCTCAACCTGGCCTATCGATGGTTCTGTCGCCTGGGCCTGGAGGACGATGTACCTGAACATTCGACGTTCTCCAAGAATCGCCACGGGCGTTTCCGCGACAGCGATGTGTTGCGTCACGTGTTCGAGTCGGTGCTGAGCCGTTGCATGGCCGAGGGGCTCGTCAAGGGTGAAGGATTCGCCATTGATGCAAGCATCATCAATGCCGATGCGAGCCGTTTCAGCGCGGTGGCGGGAACGCAGCCTGTTGACTGGGGGCATGTCGCCGGGCAAAGTCGCGCCGTCCGGGAATATCTCCGTGGGCTTGAGGAAGCCAATCCAGTGAGCGCCGACACAGCGCAACCATCAGGGTCATCGGCGACGTCAAAGAAGATATCCCTGACCGATCCTGCCTCGAGCTGGACGGCGGCTTCCGGTAGCCCTGCCTTCTTTGCCTACTCGACCAACTATCTGATTGATCTGCACGCGGGGATCATCGTAGACGTCGAAGCGACAGCCGCGAACCGAACATACGAAGTGGACTCGACCAGGACGATGGTCGACCGCGTGGAGCGACGGTTTAATCTGAAGCCCCACCGTCTCGTTGGCGACACGGCGTATGGCTCGGCAGCATTGCTTGACTGGATGATCGTGCAGAAGGAGATTGCCCCTCATGTTCCGGTCTGGGACAACACCACACGCAAGGACAACACGTTCTCCAGTAGCGAGTTTCATTGGGACGAGCTGGCCAACGAATATCGTTGTCCTGCAGGACGCGCGTTACGCAGCGACCGGCGCCAGTTTAAAAGATCGCGTACCCGTATCACGAAGGCAGACACGGTTATCTACCGATCGAGCCAATTCGACTGTGCTGGCTGTTCGATGAAGGATCGCTGCTGTCCGAATACGCCCATGCGCAAAATCGCCCGCAGCATTTACGAAGCCGCGCGCGACGAAGCCAGGCGCATTGCGACAACACCAGAATACAAACAATCATGCCGGGAGCGAAAGAAGGTGGAAATGCTCTTTGCCCACCTCAAACGTATCCTCAAGCTTGACCGCTTGCGACTGCGTGGGCCAACAGGTGCGCACGACGAGTTCCTGCTGGCGGCAACGGCTCAAAACCTGCGACGAATGGCCAAGCGGATCATGCCTGGAAACACAAAGATGAGGTTTGCTGCTGGGTGATGCGCAACGGAGCGCTTGCTCCGACAAGATCCACATCTTCGAAAACAGAGACAGCGCTAGTGCGAGGATCGCTAGCTCATTGCCCAGTATCAAAACAAGACTTTTTCAACACAATCCGGCCTATAACGGCCGTCCCAACTCCGATGGGCGAGCGGCACTTCGGCCGACATGCTGCCGCACGGACTAGAAAAATGGATGGCCGTAGCACCTCGCAAGCGGCCGTTGAAGTCGCACGGACGCGACCGGCAGTTGTGGGTCCGGTTAGAGGCGGTCACGTCGTACTGTCACAGCGGCCGCGGGCGCGCCATGACAACCTTCGTCGCGAATGAATAAACAGCGGTCGACGCCGGAAAGAAGAATCAGACGCCTTTCAGCGCAGCGCGCACAAACGAGACGAACCGTGATGTAACTGGATTTTTCTGCGCATCCGCCCACACAAGCCCTACGCGCCACTTCGCGTGCTTCCCGCGAAGCGGCAGCACGGTAGCGTCCCGAAGGAGATGTTGCGCACGCGACGGAACGAACGCGACGCCGACTCCAGCAGCGACAGATGCCAGGACAGACTGCACATCATCAGCCTGTTGCGTCACGTTTGGTATAAAGCTCTGTTCGCGACACCAGCTTTCGACTTGAGCAGCGAGTCCGGGCCCACGCGCACGCCGCAAGGCCAGGAAACCTATTTCATTCAGCTTGCCAAAATCGGAGGGAAGACGCACGTGCTCAAGGCGTGGGGGTAACGCCAGCGCCAGTGTCTCCTCGACCACACGAAGCGACGAGAGGCCGTCGACCGAGGGCACCCGCATAAAGCCCACATCCAGCTTCCCCGCCAGAAGGCGGCGAGTTTGCTCAGCGGAAGACAGGTCACTCAACGCGACGGCAATGTCCGGATACTGCTGATGGAAGTCGGCAACGATCTGCGGCGCGATCGTCAGCACGGACAGACAAATGCCGATCCGCAAATGCCCACGCCTGCCGCTGCCTGCCTCTCGCGCACGCGCGAGAATCTCGTCGGCGTCGTAGACGAGCGCTTGCGCATCGGGCAGGAAAATTTCCCCGAACCGCGTCAGCTCCGCGCCATGCCGGCCCCGCTCAAACAGCTTCGCGCCCAGGCTCGCCTCCAGCGCGCCAATCTGTTTGCTCAACGCCGGCTGACTCATGTGCAGAGCGTCCGCCGCGCGCCCGAAATGACGCAGTTCGACGACCGACAAAAACGTTTTCAGCAGTTTGAGTTCCATTCCGTCTCGTTATCGTATTGATCGAATCATTCATTTTACTAATCGATGATCGAGTTGTTCAATACGGATATGTCTTCTCACACGCGATTACCCATGGCCTCAACAAGCCCTAAGCGTCATCCACACCGGCTGGGCCGCACAGATGTCTCGGTTGACGACCACGCCGGCGATCCCGAACCTGCGCCGGATCCTTTGGTTGGTAGGGAGCGCCCCCCTCGTCGGCCTCGTTTCGCCGGCGTATTCTCGGCAGGCGATGGCCACGTTCAGGCGGGCGCGATCGCCGTGAGCTTCGCCGTCGTCTCTCGCAAACGATGGCCACGCTGAACTAGGCCGTTCCCTGGGGCCGCGGTTCATGTCAGCCGACGCGACTTTGGACATTGACAGGGGAATGATGGCACGTCGGCTGTGGCCGGGTGCGGCTGCGGATTCAACTGGTCGATGCAACGATTTGCGACCGTCTGTTACCGGGCCGGCACGAGACGATCGCTGAAGTCGCTTGCCCCCGCTCGTCGGTGTCGACCTACCTGAAATGCTACTGGCGCTGGGTTGTCCGCCACAAATGAGGTGGAGGTTCGAGCGTGTCATCGTCGCCGACACAATCTCGGCTCGCTGCAAAATCGTTCAATACTTTTGGTTTGAATCTACCTAGCATTCCCTCCACCGCTTATTTTTTTGGAGAGATGCTTTGTTATTGCAAAACGAACCAAGCGGCGCTAACGCCATTGAAGCCCCGCCCGAGCCGGAGCGTTGTGTCATCGTCGTGGACGAAGCGCTCCCGCCCGGCAAGGCCTCGAACGCCGCTGCAGTGGTCGCGTTCACGCTGGGCCAGCGCCACAGCCGTCTCGTCGGAGAGCCCTTGCGAGAGCAGGACGGCACGGCGCACCCTGGTCTCATTCCCATTGGCATCCCGGTTCTCAAAGCCACGGCTGATCAGTTGAACGCGCTGCGCCAGAAATCGCTGGCGCACTGCGACGTGGTCGACTTTCCTGTGCAAGGACAGGCCACCGTCGACTACGACGCCTTTCTACACGCGGTGCGCGTGCTGCCGGGCGAGTCTCTCCAGTACCTGGCAGTCGGACTGGTCGGGCCCAGGAAGAAGGTCGGCAAACTGGTCGGCGGCTTCGCCCTGTTCGCATGATGGGTGCACACCTTACCGCGGAGCTCCACGGCCAGGTCTGGTCTGTGGGCATAGACCGTCCGGAAAAGCGCAATGCACTGAACGGCCCTCTGTTCGAAGCGTTGGCAAACACCTTGCGCCTGGCGCAAGGAGACGTGCGCGTTCATTGCCTGCTGCTGCACGGAACCAGCGAATGTTTTTGCTCGGGCCACGACACGGCCGAATTCGGCTCCCTGTGGCCGCAGGCAGCCAAAGGCGCGGTCGCGGGCTGCATCGAGGCCTTCGCTGACCAGCCCAAGCCGCTCGTGGCAGCAGTCAATGGCGCGGCGGTGGGGTTTGGTGCCACGATGCTGCTACATGCCGACTGGGTGGTCGCCGGCGAGGGGGCCGTGTTCCGCTTTCCGTTTGTCGATCTGGGCATCGTGCCTGAAGCCGGCGCAACCGCGTTGCTGGCCCGGCGGGTGGGCGATCTGTGCGCTCGCGAATGGCTCATGAGCGGCCGGCCGATAACGGCCGCGGAGGCATTGCAGCAGGGCTTCGTTTCGCGCGTGGTGCCAGACGCGGATGTGCGCGCAACTGCCGACGAATACTGCGCGATGCTATCCACCAAGCCGTCCACAGCGTTGCAAAGTATGCGGCGCTTGATGCTGAAGGGCGCCACGCTGCCGGCCGGCGAAGCCATCCGGCGCGAGCTTGCCCACCTGAATGCTTTCATTCCTGCCGTTACCTGGCGCTCGATCCCTCATGCATAAAGTTCACGTCGTCCACGCCCACCCGGAGCCGCGCTCCTTCTGCACGGCCATGGCCCACGAGGCCCAGCGCCTGCTGGAGTTGCGCGGCGACGATGTGAGCTTTTCAGACCTCTACGCGCTCAACTTCGATCCCGTGGTCCGCCCCAGCGATTTCACCGAACGCGCCAACGGCGATTATCTCGTCTACGCCAGGGAGCAGCGCCACGCACTTGAGCGCAATGCCCTTGCGCCCGACATCCAGCGGGAAGTTGACGCGCTGCTGACCAGCGATACGCTGTTGCTGGTGTTTCCACTCTACTGGTTTTCGGTGCCTGCACTCATCAAGGGATGGATCGACCGCTGCTTCCTGTCCGGCGCGATGTACGGCGGCAAGCGCATCTACGGTCGCGGCGGGATGGTCGGTAAGCGCGCAGTGGTCGGGGTAAGCTTGGGCGGCCGGGAGCACATGTTCGGGCCGCAAGGGATACATGGCGAACTTGCAGGCGGCATGCTGCGTCACCTGCTCCAGGGAACCCTGGGTTACGTCGGTTATGAAGTACTCGATCCGTTCTTTGCCTGGCACATTCCTTACTGTTCGCACGCTCAGCGGCTCGACACGCTCAAGCGTTGGGGCGACTTCATCGCCCGCCTCGACGAGCAGCCGCGCATGCCGATGCCGCGGCTGGAGGAATATGATGAAGTCTTCCAGCCACTTCTGGGGGCGGCCTCACCATGAACACCAATGGACCGACGAAGACAATCAAGCTCTGGCACGCGCCGGACGTCATGGACGCCGTCATGCTCAAGGGTCAATTCGTCGGCCACCGCTATCCGCCGCACGCGCACGATACGCATTGCCTTGCGGTGATTACGGGTGGGGCGCTGGCGGTCGAAGTTCAGGACCAGCGACGCGTGTGCCGCCGTGGCGACGTGATCGTCATCGATGCCGACGTGGTGCACTTCGGTTCGGCCGCCGGCGATGGGCAATGGAAGATGCGCGTGGCACATGTGCAGCCCGCAGCCCTGGCCGCCTACTGCGAGAGGATTGGCATTCCCCGACGCGAGCGGTTCGACATGCCGAGTCCGTTCGTCGTCGACGCCGAATTGTCGCAGCAGCTCTACGGCGTGAACTGGTGTTCCGAGGTGGACGAGGACTGCTTCAAGCGCAGTGAAACGCTGGCCCGCGCCGTCATCGGCTTGCATGCCCGACACGCGGGCCGGTCTGCCGCCCTGCCCGTGGTGCGCAGCGAGCCTGCGCTGGTGCGCGCGGTCAAGTCCCGCCTGCGCGACGAACTACACTCACACCTGACCTTGTCGACGCTTGCGCGCAAGTTCGGCGTGACGCCTTTCGTGCTGCTGCGTGCCTTTGTGCGCGACGCGGGATTGAGCCCGCATGCCTTCCAGCAACAGGAGCGCGTGCGCAGTGCGATGCCGTTGTTGCGAGCCGGCAGGCCCATTGCGGAGGTGAGCGCGCAAATGGGTTTTGCTGACCAATCGCACTTTACACGCGTGTTCAAGCAGCAGACTGGCGTGACGCCGAAGGTCTATCAGGCCGCCTTCTCATGATGCAGAGAGTTTCTGCCACCGTCTCCGTGTGTTGCAGGTCGACGGCCCCGACCACCGACGTTACGATTTCCGTGATCTCGTGAGCATGTATGGCCCACCCCGCGCTGGGCGCGGTAGCCCAAGCCGTAGTTTGCGAACGTCTCGTAAGAACACAAGAGCAAACGTTAGGAAAATCGGACGGAATGACTCAAACGGGTCGAGTGCGGAAATCGGTGCAGGCCGACGGTCGCGGAGCCCGGCCAGATCAGCGCTTGCGAACTCGGCCATTAAGCCCGTTGCTCGGCTCCAGAGTAGGTCGCGGCGTGGGAAAACCGATTGCGCTTGGGCACGGGGTGATCCATAAGCGAACGTCTATGATGTTGCAAGCAATGTCTGATTATCGTGAAAGTACATGCGGCCGTATGCTTGTTTCTTGCAGTCAGAAGGTTTGGGGCGGGGTGATGAGGCGCGTCACTACCGCGTTATGCACTCTGGCAGCGCTGCGAGTGCACCGGCAATAAGGAGACGACGCGGTCTACGCCGCGTACCAATGTAAATGGCGACTACCATTATTTTTTCCCATGCTGCGTGTCTGGATCATCGCCCGGGCCCAGACCATCCGGAATCGCCGGAACGTCTGAAGGTTGTGTTGCGCGCGTTGCAGTCGCCGGAATTTGCGGCGCTGGAATGGCGCGATGCGCCGATGGGCACACTCGATCAGGTGCAATTGATCCACGACCAGGCCTTCGTCGATGAGGTCATGGAGACCGCCCCGCAGCAGGGTTATGTGCCGCTCGATGCGGGCGACACAGTGATGTCGCCAGGCTCCTGGGAAGCCGTGATGCGCTGCGTCGGCGCGGCTTGTGCCGGCGTTGATGCGGTGATGAACGCGCAGGCGCGCAACGCGTTTTGCGCCACGCGTCCGTGTGGTCATCACGCGGAGCCAGCGAGGGCAATGGGTTTTTGCATTTTCAACCAGGCTGCAATCGCTGCGGCTTACGCTCATGAAGTACACAAGCTGGAGCGCGTCGCGGTCGTCGACTTCGACGTCCATCACGGCAACGGCACCCAGGCAGCATTTTTCAACCGCCCGGAGCTGTTTTACGCCTCCAGCCACCAGTCGCCTTTGTATCCCGGTACGGGCGCCGCATCTGAGACCGGCGTGAACCACAACATTGTCAATGTCCCGTTGCCCCGTGGATGTGATTCGGCACTCTTCCGTGCACGGATCGAGTCCGACATGTTGCCGGCAGTACGCCAGTTCAGCCCCCAACTCATCGTCATTTCGGCAGGCTTCGACGCGCATCGACTGGACCCACTTGCAAGCCTGAACCTCGAGGACAGCGATTTTCGTTGGATTACCAGTGAGTTGATGCGTATTGCCGATGCGACATGCGAGGGGCGCATCGTTTCGATTCTGGAAGGGGGTTATAGCCTGGAGGCCCTGGCCACTGGCACGATGGCGCATGTCCGCGCCTTAATGAATGTTGAGGTCGACCGATCAGGCTCACAGGTTACCGGAGCTACGCAGTGACTTCCGGCCGTGACCGGCCAGTTTCGGTCGCCTATCGTCTGCGGCCGAGCGGCCGCTGTCGAACTGGTTTGAGCCGGTCGCCCAGTGGACAGATAACGCCACAACGGGCCGGTGTGCTCCCGGCCCGTTGTGGCGTTAGATACGCACAGCATTGCTGAAAAACGGCGGAAGCGCTGTGCCTTCGATCACGCTGCCTTGAGGAGTCCAAGTTGTTGCAGCGCCGTCACGCCGTCGTCCAGCCCGATTTCTTCGACGATCTTGCCGCCATTGAGCCGTAGCACGGTCGTGCCAGTGAAGCGCATTTTCCGTCCGGTCGCGGCCGGCAGCGATCCAATGAGGAAATCGCTGAATGCCGGACCGGTATGTGTGCCTCCACCCTCCCAACGGCCGACTACATAGTCCCCCTCGGCGATGAGATCAGCGGCGCCCCAGAAGTTGAGATCCGGAAACGCTCGGCGGAAATCGGTCATGAAGGCCTTGATGTCCTCGCGGCCACGGCGCGCCTCGTGCAGCGAGTATTGAAGAAGCATGTCAGGAGCAGCAAGTTCGTCGACGATGTCGAGGTTGCATGTCTTGCCCCAGAAATCGCTGAACCAGCGGCCCACGACGGCCTTGTTGTCATCTTCCCTGGACATGGTGAATTCCTCATTGACTGTGGTTGAAAGAGGGAAACGCAATCGCCTCCCTCTGTCTGCACAATATTGGCGCCAGCAGTCAGCCGCCCCCCGTTTCTTGCTGCAATACTCGATAAACCGACACACGTCTTGTGGTGGCGATTGTCACTACGCGCGTCGTTCGTAAGCGACGGTGCCAGGAGGCGTAGCGACATGAAATAGACAGCAAGAATCGGGGTGCCTATGCCGACCTGCTGCCATAACCTGTCCATGCGATCGCACAGTAACCGAGGCCGGCGGACGAAGGGTGATGCGCTCGAACCGCCAGCATCTTGCGGGCGCCCGGAGTGCCAATTCCGTCATCGGCGTAGCGCTCGCCTGTCCCTCATTGAAAGGAGTTCAACCATGTTGCCATTTCTCTCGTTTCACGCGCTCGCAGCCCAACGCGGCGATGGACTGCGCCCTGAACTTCTAGCCTTATTTGAACGCCATGCGCGATCAGAGACTGGTCTCGCCGCCATCATCGAACCTGTCGAAACAGAGTCTCTTTCCCAGGTCGCAGGCGCCGTCTCCAATGGTCCTGTGAAGGAGTGACGGGCCGATGAGGCGTCGGCGAACGTCTTATGCTCCCGCTGGAGCGGACAGTAGGTCATGAGTTCTGAGCGACTCAATCGGGTCGCAAGTACGCATTCGCTTATGGTGAGACCGGTGATTCGCGACCACCGACCTGCGAAAGACTGCGAACGACTGGTGGTTCGCGCGTGGCGGTGAGGTCGAGACCGATACCGTGCCCCTTGTAAATTCTCGAGAGACGATCGCCGGGCGATCCCGCCCGCACGAGTCGCCTTTCGTCAGCGCGGGTCGTGACCGGCCCTCGAACGTTGAGTGCGCCGCTTTCTGTCGCAATACAAAGACTGTCGTCTGCGGTTGCCGGTGTTTTAGCGAGGCGATTGGCCGTCGTCATCCGATCCATTCAGCAGGGACCATGTTTCTCCTGACGGCTCTGATGCGAGCACGCTTTCAAAGGTATCCATCAAGCTGGACACCGCATATTGAGGGGACCAAAGCCGTCCCACCTCGCCACTATCCCGACTCACTTCCCAAGCCGCCAGAGCCGCATTACCGTAGATTCCGACGAGCGACAGTCTGTGATCGACAATTGCCGGTGGGATATGCGGAAGCAGATTGCGAAGGTGTGTGTTGCAGCGCTGATAGCCCTGATTCCACTTGTTTTCTAACGCCTCACGCAAGAACCCACGGTTGTTCAACTGCAAGTTGGCGATCATGCGAATGTACGTCGCCTGACCCGTGCGATCCGCCAGATCAAGCATTGGAAAGATCAGCGCGCCCAACACCGCTCGAAGTGTGACTCCACCCTCTGCTTCCAATCTATCAAGCCGCGCCTGACGGTCTTCATCTATGAGCCGTGCGCCGTCGACGACCAGTTCGCGCGCCAGTTCAAGTTTGTTCCCAAAGTAGTAGCGCAACGATGCGCTGTTTCGCTGTCCTGCGGCAGAGATGATGTCCTGTACAGACACGCCGTCCAGACCGCGCAACGCAAATAGTCCTTGGGCTTCTTCTTTTAGGCGAGATCGGGTCTCAGCCCCGTCTGATCGAAGGGTTTTCCCTGATGTAACCATTACTTTACCATTTCTGGTTAATTAACTAGACTTGCATAACTAACCCAGTAGGAGAAACTTAGCATGAAAGTCGTAGTTGTTGGAGGAGGCATTGGTGGATTGACGACCGCTCTGGCGTTGCTGCGCCACGGCATTGAGCCGATTGTACTGGAGCGTGCCCCACAGTTGACGGAGGTCGGAGCAGGCATCCAGATCGCTGCGAACGGAACGATCGTGCTTCGGGAACTGGGGCTGGAACCGGCGCTGGCGCGCATTGCAACGGTGCCGGCTGGCTTCGATTATCTGGAGTTATCGACAGGGCGTCGCCTGTACTACGCCCCGCTTGGCGAGGAAGCGGCGGCACGTTATGGCGCGCTGCTCTACAACGTCCACCGCGCCGACCTGGTCGAACTGCTCGCAAAGGCTTTACCCCCTAATGTGATCCGACTGGGGGCGGAGTGCGCGTCGGTGTCCCAGGACGAGGAAGGCGCATGGGTCACGCTACAAAACGGCGAAGTGATTCGTGGCGACGTCGTCATCGGCGCGGATGGCATTCACTCTGCCGTACGGACTGTGCTTCGAGGACCTGAAGAAAAGCAGTTCGCCAACATCCTGATGTGGCGCTCGCTGATTCCGGCAGACCGTCTTGAGGGGCTGAACCTACCGGTGGCAGGGAACAACTGGTTCGGCATTGGTCGCAATATCGTCTCGTACTGGGTGCGCAAGGACCTCTACAGCGTGCTCGCGTCGGTACCGGCAACCGAAGTGAGCCGCGAGTCGTGGACGCAGGCCGGCGACGTCGGCCAACTGCGCCGGGCGTTTGAAGGTTGCGAGCCGACAGTCCAGAAGATGCTGGAAGCCGTGGACTCGACGTTCATTACCGGCATGTACCATCGCGATCCGATCGAAAACTGGAGCACCGGCCGGATCGGCCTGCTAGGCGACGCCGCGCATGCCATGGTGCCGTACCTCGCGCAAGGTGCCTGCCAGTCGATTGAAGACGCCTGGGTCCTCGCCGCCTGTCTCAAGAATCATGGCCCCGCCGGCGTTCAGGACGCCCTGTTGGAATATGAGCGGCGTCGCCAGCCGCGTACCACCCGAATTCAGGCTGGAGCGCGTTTTGTCGTCGATTGGGCACACGAGCCCGACGCGGCACGTGTGCGCCAGCGCAATGGACGGCTGAGGGGACTCTCGCGTATCGATCCGTTGGCCGAGGCCTCGTGGTCGTTCGCCTGGGGGCACGACATCCTCGAGGCTGTCAAGCTGCCGCCGGGCGAGGTCGTAGGCTTGAGCGCGGCGCGCGAAGGCAAGCGCATGGAGCGCCCCGAGAGCCAGCGCGCTTTCGACCTCTGGAAGGGCGTGTTCAAGCCGGATGACATTGCTCGCGGTGATCGGGGACAGCGTGCAGCCTACGAACGGTTCCTTCTGGAGCAGTTCCCGGCGCCTGCAGACTCCGAAGTGACGGACGTCGATCTTGATGGGACGGGCGCGTTGCGCGTGGCTGCAGAGGGAGCAGGGCACAAGGCAACCGTATTGCACTTCCACGGCGGCGGCTACGTGCTGGGTTCGGCGAAGAGCTCGGTTGAATACGCAAGCCGTCTCTCGCGCGCCCTGGACGGCCCGTGCTACACGGTCAACTATCGGCTCGCGCCCGAGCATCCGTATCCGGCGGCCTTCGATGATGCATTCAGCGCCTATCGTGGCTTGCTCGGTGCGGGCGTCGATCCGGCGACGGTGTTCCTGAGCGGTGAATCGTCTGGCGGCGGCTTGGCTCTCGCACTGGCGACAGCGCTGCGTCGCGCGGGGCTGCCGTTGCCCGCAGGCGTCATTGCAATTTGCCCGCTCACGGATCTCACGCTGAGCGGTCCGACCGTCAAGGCAAATTCGGGCGACGATCCAGCCGCGAATCGCGAGACGCTGTCCAATCTTGTCGCGTCCTATTTTCAGGGACATGAGCCGACCGATCCGATGGTATCGCCACTGTTCGCGGACCTCGCCGACCTTCCGCCGGTATTCCTTTCGGCGGTAGAGGGTGAGGTGCTGGAAAGCGACACGACGCGCTTCGCGCAGCGGGCAAAAACAGCCGGCGCAAACGTGACGCTGAAGATGGTGGCCGATTCGGTTCACGTCTTCACGCTTTTCCCGTTCTTACCGGAAACCGCCGCGACGCTCGAAGAAATCGGCCAGTGGAGCCGCCAACTCCTTCAGAAGTAACGAGGCGCATCGGAACCTCGCGCATGGTTCGAGGTTCCGATGCAACAACCTGCTGACGCGGCGCCGGTGTGAACAGATCCGGCTTGCGTCACGGGCGATTTGCCTGTGACGCAAGCAAACGGTTTCAAGGCGCTTCGCCATATCACTGAATTCGTCTCATGCCTGGAGTAGACATGACGGCAACATCAACGCATCGACTGGTCGACGTGCCGCGCCATTTATCTGCGCCACAGACATCGCTTTATGCGAATCTCGAAGTATCCGCAAACCGCCACCCGGAGAAGGCCGCCATTGCTTATTACGGCAGTTCCGTGAGCTACAGGCAATTGCGGCACGAAGTGGACGTGATGGCCGGACTCCTGCAGCAGCACTGCGGCATCGCCCGAGGCGACCGCGTGGTGCTGTATATGCAGAACAGTCCGCAATTCGTCATTGCGTTCTATGCGGCCCTGCGTGCCGATGCTGTAGTCGTGCCCGTCAATCCGATGAACCGGGCTTCGGAACTGCAACACATTCTTGAGGATAGCGGGGCGAGAGTTGCTTTTGTCGGCGAAGAACTCATGGAACACGTGCGGCCGCTCCTGGGCAAATACGTGGACCATGTCATCTCCGCTCGCTATGCAGATTATTTGCGCAACCAGACCGATTTGCCGATGCCGGACGTGCTCACGCCCGTTGAGCCACAGCCTCGCGCGGCATCGATCGACGACCAGGTTGCTGTCGTTGGCTGGAATGACGCGCTGGCTCGTGCGTGCGTGCCGCGCGATCACGAATCCTTGGCCGACGACCTGGCGGTCATTCCATACACGTCCGGCACCACAGGACGCCCCAAAGGGTGTATTCACACGCATCGTAGCGTGATGCATTCGACCGTCTCGTGCGCTGAATGGCCAAAGCTCGCGAGCGAGAGCGTAATGCTGTGCTCCGTGCCGTTGTTCCACGTCACCGGCATGCAGAACTGCATGAACATGCCGATATTTATCGGCGCCACGATGGTGATCATGACCCGCTGGGACGCAAAATGCGCCGCGCATCTCATCGCGCGCAACCGGGTGAGCACGTGGGTCACCGTCCCTACGATGGTCATCGACCTGTTAAACCTTGCGGACATTGGCGGGTTCGATCTGAGTTCCATTACCTACCTGAGCGGCGGCGGTGCCGCGATGCCGCAGGCTGTTGCGCAACAGATCCATGAGCGTTGGGGCATCCCGTATGTGGAAGGGTACGGCCTCACTGAAACAATGGCGGCGACCCATATCAATCCGCCACAGCACAGCAAGCAGCAGTGCATGGGGGTGCCGATCTTCAGCACGGATTCACTGATCGTCGATCCCGACACGCTGAAACAGCTTGGCGAAGGCGAAACGGGCGAAATCCTGGTGAGTGGGCCGCAAGTGTTCCACGGCTACTGGAATGCCGTGGAGGCCACTCGAGAGGCATTTGCATTGATCGACGGGAAGCGGTACTTGCGCACCGGGGACCTCGGCTATGTGGACAGCGATGGCTACTTTTTCGTGGTTGACCGGCTCAAGCGCATGATCAACGCATCCGGTTACAAGGTCTGGCCCGCTGAAGTCGAGTCAATGCTATTCGAGCATCCCGCCGTTCAGGAGGCGTGTGTGATCGCGACTCAGGATCCGCGCCGCGGGGAGTCAGTGAAGGCCGTTATCGTGCTTCGCAATGGTGTTCACGCGACGGAAGAGGAAATCGTGACCTGGGCCCGCGAGCACATGGCGTCCTACAAGGTCCCTCGCGTCATTGGGTTTGCCGACAATTTGCCGCGCACCGCAAGCGGAAAAATCCAGTGGAGACAATTGCAGGACGCCGAAAAGCAGCGTCGGAAGACCTGATCCGAAGGCCGCGGGTCGACGGACCTGCTGGCCCGCTGAGGCGCCTTGTAGTGCCGCCAGGCCGTGACTGGGATTGGAGGTGCACTCAACCTGATTTGGGCTGCTTTCCGCGATCTGTTGCCGCAGTGGGAATTTATGGCAGGAGGCGGCACACGATACCGAGCGTTGAGTGGAACCCTGCAAATCACACTGGTCAGATCGTCAAAATCATTGCGCTTGCACCGCAAACCGGCTGGGAGCAGGTGCGCCACATAGCCGACGACGAGTAAGGTGAGCAAGCGAAGAAGTGATCATTCAGACACACATGACGGAATCGATAAAAGCCCATTGCCCACGCTGCGACGGTGAGCGCAACTGCGAACCGCGTCACGGGGTTCGCCGTCGCCCGCAGCGGGAACCGTCAAGGTTTGCTGGACATCACGCCCAGCGTTTTCGCACCAGGTCAGACTGCACGAAATGCTCGCACGCCGCGCAAGGCAGCCAGATTCGCATCACCCGCCGCTGGTAATGCTCTTGTAGACCGAACGTTTCGGCTTGCCCATCACCCGGCGCACAAGGGGCTCGAAGGCACTGAGGGGATACGTTTCGCGGGCGGGATCAAATGCCGGACTGTCGTACAGATCAACGAATTCTTCGGTACGTTGATAACAGCCGTTTTCCTTGAACTGATCGCGCATATTGCGATCCATGTCCAGGTGATGGAAAAAGTTGTGGCCCTGGAAAATGCCGTGGTGCTCAATCATCCACAGGTTGGCTTCGGAGACGAAAGGCTTGAGCAGGGCCGCCGCTATCTCCGGGTGGTTGTAGGAACCGAGGGTGTCGCCGACATCGTGCAGCAGCGCACAGACCACGTACTCATCATCTCTGCCGTCCTTCATGGCCAGCGTCGCCGTCTGCAGACAATGGTTGTAGCGGTCGATCGGGAATCCGCTGTATTCGCCTTCGAGCAGTTTCAGGTGCGCCAGTACCCGGTCTGGCAGATGCGAAAAGTATTGGGCGGCCTGTGGTTTGATGATTTCCCAGTCTTCCCGGGTACTGTCCTGCATGCATTTGAAGGTAGCAGATTTCGTCATGAGGTGTCTCGCCTTTCCACTGGGATTCTGATTCGTGTTCAGGAAGACGCGCTTCGCTGGCCGGCCTTCAGATAGAAAACCAGGCCATCGGACGCGCCGCGTGTGCCTGTCAGCTCATAGCACTGCTCCCCCGTTGGGGCTAATCACCTGTCCAACAAAGTAATGATCCCCTGCAAGGAACGTCGCCACAGACGCATATTCCTGCATGGTTCCAAAGCGCCCGGCGGGAATGACCTGCCAGAACCTGCGCTGAGCCTCCTCACCGATGGAGTCGAGATACTGCTCGAAGAACGGCGTTGACACGCCACCGGGCGCCAGTGCATTCACGAGGATATTGCCCCCCGCAACTTCGGCTGCGACCGATTTTGTGAAGGCAATGACCGCGCCCTTGGTTGCGCTGTAGTGAGGACTGTGCGCGCTGATGGCCGAAAAACCGGCGATCGACGCAAGGTTCACGATCCGACCGTACTGCTGCGGCTGCATGAGCTTGAGCGCTTCGCGTGTGCAGTAGAACATGCCGTGTACGTTGACGTCCCAGTACCTGTGCCATTCCTCGTCTGTGATTTCACTGGTGAAGCCAAGCGACTGTCGCGGCACCGGGGTCGTGATATACGCATAATGTCTGTTGCGCCGAACCTCGTCCACCGAACTTGTGGGTGCCAGCGCGGCGTTGTTGACGAGAATGTGAAGCGTGCCGAAGCGTTCGACGATTCTGGCGAACATGTCGGCTACCTGACTGCTTGAAGAGATGTCGCATCGCAAGGCCAGGCACGATGCGCCGATCGCTTCAACAGCCTTGCGAGTGTCTTCAAGGGCTTGCATGTCGACGTCGCAGATAACGATATCCGCGCCGGCCCGCGCGTAATGCTGGGCAATGGAGCCGCCCAGACCGCGGCCCGCGCCGGTGATCAAGGCGACTCGTCCAGCGAGGTTCGGTGCACCTGTAGAGGGTAGTACGTCCCTGGAATGTTCAACGTGCTTGTTCGACTGCATGAGTGTCTCCGGTGTCGTGGACCGTCGTCGTAACGGATAGGTGTGTTCAGGCGCGGCGCATAAGGCTATAGCTTTGAGCTGTTGGTCCTGCGTCCGGCATACTGGCCAGAAACAGAGCTAGCGGTACGACATCCTCGGGTTGCTTCGCCCACTCGCCCGGTGGCATCGGAACATCGCGGGTCATGGCGGTCTTGACCGGTCCGGGGATGAGTTCGTTCACGCTGATGTTGTACTCGAGCAGTTCCATGGCGAGAGACTGGGTGAGCATCCACAGACCGCTCTTGGAGCAGGAGTAAGCCGAAAATCCGGGCACGGGACGGTTGCGCTGACCCGAGCCGATCATGATGATTTTGCCGCTACCGCGTTTGCGCAGATGGGGGATTGCAGCATGGGCCGTGTGGTAGGCGCCCGTCAGGTTGATGTCGATTGCCTTGCGCCACTCTGCGGGGTCGCTGTCCGCGATCCGCTTCAGATCAGAGGCGACGCCCGCGTTCGCGACGACAATATCGATTCCGCCAAATGCACGACTGGCATGGTCGAACAGTGCGGCAACGTCGTCATAGCTGCCAACATCCGCTGTTTGTGCCACAGCACGACCGCCTGCTTCCTTGATAAGAGCCGCGGTTTCTGTGATTTCCTGTTTGCTGCGTGCGCTGCACACCACTGAGGCGCCAGCACCGGCGTAGGCGAGGGCGATCGCGCGTCCGATGCCGCGGCCCGCACCCGTGATAATGGCAACCTTATCCGACAGGGAGTGAGTGATACTGGTGTGGGTCATCGTAACCTCGTGAATGAAAAGGTAAGGGCGGGTTCAATAGATCTGCCGCTGGCGTGTTGCGATGGAGCGACGCAGGTCGCGCTCATAGGTCACGCTGGCGCAGCCGAATGCCAACGCAGCGCCAACCGAGACCAGCGGGACAAGCTGCAGGGCGCCGAGCAGACCGATCCGGTCTGCCAGTACCCCGGTCAGATAGGGGCCTGGCGCGCCTCCTAGCAGATTGTTCGCAAGGCTCAATGTGGCAAGGACGGTTGAATGGATCGAGGCAGGGACGAGATTCGTGACCATTGCACCCGCGGGGCCCCACGTGCCGGCGGCAAGAAATATCCCGCCAGCGATGACGACAAACTGGACCGCGCCGGACTGCATGCGCATGCCGGCCATCAGCAATGCGCAAGATCCGAGGCAGTAGACGATGGCGAGTGTGACCTTGTTGCGCGGCGACTTGCGCCCAATCCAGTCAGTGAAGATCCCGCACAGGGCCATGCCGATCGCACTGACGATGAGCAGGACTGCGGCGGCCACAGCCGACTTGTCTGGAGCCAGATGATGGTAGCGATTCAGATAACTTGGCAGCCACGCAATGATGGCGTACGCAGTAAACAGCTGGAGGCCGCTACCCACGTACGTGAAGACCAGCGTCGGGGTACAAAACAGCGGCCTGAGGAGCGTACGAAGCGGTTCATTTCCACCGCTGCGTCCCTGAACGGCAGATCGATGTACATGCCGCTTCAGGCGGGATTCCGTAACGGTCACCGCGCAGATCACGACAAGCAACATTCCGAACGCTGCCATGCCGAGGAACGCTGTGCGCCAGCCAAAGCGGGTCGCCATTACGCCGCCGGCAGCCATGCCGAGTACCGACCCGAGCATGCCGGCGGAAGTAAAGGCGCCTGTCAGTGTCGCGCGCATCGTTGCGGGGAAGACGCTCAGGATAATGGCAAGTCCGACGCTACCGTAGCCAGCTTCTCCGATGCCGACGAGGAGGCGGGCGGTCAGCATATGGCCGTAGTTCTGCGCGAGTCCACAGCCGAGGGTGCTGATGCTCCAGAACATTGCCATCAACACAACGCTTCTTGAACGGCGCCAGCGGTCGGCTACAAGGGCGACCGGAAAGGCCAGCAAGCCGACCATAAGGCCCACGATACCGCTGAGCAAGCCGAGTTGAGCATCCGTCAGATGCCACTCGAGCTTAAGCTGCGGAAAAACGGCATTCAGTACCTGTCGCGACATGTAGTCGGAAAGCATCAGGCTGAAGATCACGCCAAATACCGCCCAGGCATAGGTGCGCGAATGTGAAGTTCGCGGCGGAGTCTCTACACCGGCCAACGATGCGACATTTTCTTCCAGCATGGGTACCCCTTGTTTCGTACGAAAAGGGTGAGGCGTGTGTGTGAAGCGTTGCGGATGCAGGCCGGAGAGAGATTGGCTATCGAGGCGGCGGTGCGTACATCTCGGGCACCGCCGTGCCCCGGGGGCCGTCGCTTCAGGCTGCGCGAAGCTGGCGATCCGTATGACCTGCTTTGCGGTTCGGCGTCATGCCATTGGCGGTGAGCGTTTCGTCGACCGTTTCGTACTGCACGCCGATGCGGTAGATCTCGCGCGCTTCCTTGCCAGTGGCAATCTCGCGGCCAAGCTCGCGTGCGACGCGCACGCACTGCTCGATCTGCTGTACGGACGTGAAGCGCTTGCCGTGCTGGTCGATGATCGTGTCCTCGATGCCGCAGCGCGGATGCAGGCCCATGGACATCGCCATCATGTTGAACGGCAGCACGTTCTTCAGCAGCGACTCGGCGGTCAGCGTGCAGCCGTCGGGCGCGCGGTGGACGAAATTGAAGAAGTTGAACGGATTCGGGCCGTCGAAGCCCCCGCCGATGCCGATCCACGTCAGGTTCAACGGACCCTTGAAGGCGCCCTTGCGCACGAGGCGCTCGAGTGTTTCGAGCGCATGGATGCCGGTGAGCTGGAAGTGCGGCTGGATGCCCGAGGCCTGCAGGCGGCGCAGGTGCTCCTCGACCCATGCCGGGCCCGCCGGCACCGTCATTTCGCTATAGGCCGCCATGAGCGCAGGATTGGACAACGACGTGCCTTCTACGTACTCGGGATAGAGCAGCTCCATGATGTTCATCTGCGTGGTATTGATCGCCACCGTCACCTGATCGGGCTTCGGTTCGAGATCGGCCAGCATGTGGCGCGTGTCGTCGGATAGCCACTTCGCGGCCTGGCCGTCGTCTTCTGGTGCGAACGAGATCGAGCCGCCGACCTGGATGATCATGTCCGGCACCGCGGCTCGCACGCCGGCGATGAGTTCATTGAACTTTGACAGGCGCTTCGAGCCCTTGCCGTCCAGCTCACGCACGTGCAGATGGAGTACGGTGGCGCCGGCGTTATAGCAGTCGACAGCCTTCTGGATCTGTTCGTCCATCGTCACCGGAATGTCTTCCGGGAAGTCCTCGGGCATCCATTCCGGGCCGTATGGGGCAGTCGTGATGACCACCTTGTCCTGATTCTCCGGGTGCAGCGAATCGTCGAGAAACTGCATGTCCTATCTCCTGGTTGTTGATCTGTGCTGGGGTGCTCAAAAAGGCCGCTCACCGATAATCGTGGCGCGGTCCATCCTGCGATGACACGGCGGGTAATCCATCACCGCATAGTGCTGCGTGCTGCGGTTGTCCCAGATCGCCACGCTGTTCCTCGTCCAGCGCCATCGAACCTGGTGCTCGGGTATATAGGCCTGGGAGAGGAGGTAACCGAGCAACTGGGCGGCGCCGGGATTGGCGTCCTGCCCGAAGCGAACGCGCTGCGGTGTGTGGTAGTTAGTGAAGTGCGTTGTGAACGCGTTGACGAACAGCACCTTTTCGCCGGTCTCGGGATGCGTGCGGACCACCGGGTGCTCGGCGTCGGGATACTGTGCCTTCAGTGCAAGGCGCTTCTCGATTGGCATGGCCGCGCCGAAACTGGCCTCGATGCTATGTCGCGCGCGAAGATCTGCGATCTGTACCTTGATGTGGGCGGGCAGGTTGTCGTAGGCCAGCACCATATTGGCCCACATGGTGTCGCCACCTACTGGCGGACATTCCCGACAGCGCAACACAGCGCCAAACGGCGGCGCTTCGCGCCACGTCGCGTCCGTGTGCCAGACATTCTCATAGCGGGCATTGGGCTGATCGGGATCCTTGTAGATGCGCACGAGCCCAGGATGCTCCGGATCGCTGTCAGCGACCGGGTGGTCCTCCAGTTCGCCGAACCGGCGTGCAAAGGCCACGTGTTCAGCGCTCGTGATGTCCTGATTGCGCAGGAACAGCACGCGATGCCTGACCAGCGCTTCGCGGATGCTCGTGAACAGACCATCGTCGTGGATGGCATCGGCCAGATTCACGCCGGACAGTTCGGCACCAATTGAACAGGAAAGCGGTTCGATGCGCATCGTGCCCTCTCAACGTACGATGAAAACCGACGAGCCCGTCGTCTTGCGCGCTTCCAGATCCCGGTGCGCCTGCACCGCGTCTTGCAGTGCATAACGCTGGTTGATCTCGATCTTGATGCGGCCGGCCGCGACGTGGCCGAACAGTTCGGCGGCGAGCGCATTGCGCTCTACCGGGTCGGCGATGTAATCAGCGAGCGCCGGACGGGTAATGAAGGGCGAGCCTTTCATGGCCAGCAACTGGACGTTGAAGGGCGGCACGGGACCCGAGGCGGTTCCCACGCACACGAGGAGACCGCGACGCTTGACCGAATCCAGCGAGGCCTCGAAGGTATCCTTGCCCACGCTGTCGAACACCACGTTGACGCCCGCGCCGTTGGTCAGCGCGCGCACGCGCCGGGCCACATCCTCGTGGCTGTAGTTGATCACGTGGTCGCAACCGTGGGCACGTGCCACATCGGCCTTGGCTTCGCTCGATACCGTGCCGATCACGGTCAGACCGAGCAGTTTTGCCCATTGCGCCACGATGAGGCCGACGCCGCCCGCGGCAGCATGCAAAAGGATCGAATCCCCCGCCTTGAAGTTGTAGATGCGGCGCATCAGGTACGAGGAAGTCAGGCCACGCATGGTCATGGCCGCTGCTGTCACGCACGGGATGTTCTCCGGTAGCCGGATCAGTGGTGCCGCAGGTACGAGGCGTTCGGTGCTGTAGGCGCCCATCGTGTTGAGAAAGCCTGTGTAAGTGACGCGATCGCCGACCGTGACGTTGTCCACACCCTCGCCAATGGCCTCGACCACACCAGCGCCTTCGACACCCATACCGGCAGGCAGGGGCATCGGATACAGGCCCAAACGGAAGTACGTGTCTGCGAAATTCAGTCCGACGGCCTCATGTCGCAGGCGGACGTGCCCCGGGCCAGGATCCCCGACGTCGATCTCTTCCCAGTGGAGGACTTCGGGACCGCCCGTTTCATGCATGCGAATAGCGTGTGCCATTTGACTCCTCAGATTTTGCAATTCCGGTTTGCGCTGTCGCTGGTGCTCGGACGCGACGCATGGACCAAGTATCTGCAAAACGCACGGAGCCTTTTTGACATTTTGTGGCGTATGTTTTACATTTCGAGGCATTGGTGGAGACCCCTATGCCGTCGTTGCTGCGAAGTGCAAGCCTCACAAACTACGTGGAGGTCGCGCGCGAAGTGGGACTCGATCCCTACTGGGGATTGCGACAAGCAGGTATCAGCGCCGCCGCCTTGCTCGACCCGGATATCCGGCTGCCGGCTGACTCGACAATGCGCATGCTGGAGGACTCGGCCCGCATTGCTGGAGTAGAGGACTTTGGCCTTCGCATGGGCGAAACCCGTCATCTAGCCAATCTGGGTCCATTGGCAGTCGCCTTGCAGGAGGCGCCCACGCTGCGCAAGGCGCTGGAATCGTTTGCGCGCTACGTGCGGTTGCAGAACGAAGCGATGGGCGTGCGCATCGAGGAATCGGGCGATGTGGCGGTGCTGATACTTGAGGTCGTCGATGGAGGCAGAGGCACCTTTCGTCAGTCGGTGGAACTCGTGATCTGCGTCTTGTACCGTACGCTCAGGTCGTTACTCAGTACGGAATGGAGACCCCGGCAGATCTGCTTTTCGCATAGCGCACCTGTGAACGTCGCCACGCACAGGCGTGTGTTTGGCATGCCTGTTGACTTTGATCAGGACTTCGACGGAATTGTGCTGGCGAGCATGGATTTCGATACTGCGATTTCCTCTTACGACCCGGTCCTTGCGCCGCACGCGCGCGAGTTTCTCGACGCGCGGCTGGCCCAGTCGGACGTAACGACGCCTGACCAGGTCAGAAGGCTGGTCTTCGCGCTGCTGCCCGTCGGCGAATGTGTGGCGGAGCGTGTTGCGCAGCGGCTAGGCATGCATCGCAAGACACTGTATCGACATCTTGCAGATCATGGTCAGACGTACTCGTCCGTTGTCGACGAAGTACGAGGCGAACTGGTGACCCGCTATGTTGAATCGGGCGAGCGACCTCTCACCGAAGTGGCGCGGCTTCTGGGGTTTTCGTCGTTGAGCGCATTCTCGAGATGGTTCTCGGGCCGCTACGGTTGCACCGTCTCCGCATGGAGGCGTAGCAGACGGCCTTGATACAGAACGCCACCGGTTGAACCCGAGTCAACCCGCCGTCAGGCGGGAGTCAGCCAGTTTCAGCCATAGGAATTGGGGTGCTTGTGGCTGTCCACCCGGGAGCTGTAGATGCTGGTCCGGGGATCATGGACACGCTCAATATCAAGAATCAAACAAGCAGACAGGTAATCATGGCTTTTGTTTAGCTAAACAAACTAAAAATTAGTGAAATTACTCGTTGTCAGTACATCCTCATTAAGAGACCCTTTATCGGCGCGTTGTTGACGCTATGCTTGGGGGGGCGCTTCTCGCGGTGGCGACCTGGATTTGGCGTCCCGGACGCCGACAGGAAAATTCCCTTCCACAGCCCAAACATCGACAGTGCGGAAGAGGTGAACTCGGCGACCTACTGGTTGGATAGGACACAAAATTTCAAATACATTACGTACTGCATATTAAATAATCGACGATAATTCTGGAGGAGACAAAGTATGTCAACGATTGCGCTTAGATCTGCGATGAGAAGCCCGTTGCGAGCAGTCAAGTGCGTGGGAGCCGGAGCGATTCTCGTCTTGCTTGCTGCGTGCGGTGGCTCATCTTTGGATTCGTCCCCACCCGATCCAGCAGGCACGGCCGCTCAACGCTCGAACGTGCCAGGCGTCAGCGCTGCGCAATTTGCGCACTCGTTCGTGACGCGGGAAGGTTCGAAATTGATGGTCGCGGGCCAGCATTTCCGGTTCTCGGGGGCGAATGTCGAGTATCTGGGGTTGAAGAACTACGGCCCCGCACCGTCGAAGTCGATACCTGTTGGGAGCTATAGCTATCCAACGCAGTACGAGGTGGACGATGCGCTCGCGACCGCGCATGACATGGGTGTGACCGTGATCCGTGCGCAGACACTCGGCGATACGGTTGGATGTCCGTTGTGTATTGAACCGGCTCAAGGCGTGTTCAACGATGCCGCGTTCGCGCACATGGATATGGTGGTTGCCGAAGCGCGCAAGTATGGAATAAAGCTGATCGGCGAGTTCGATGGCGATGCGGGCGGGACGGGATCAGGTGAGTCCTACAACTGGTATTGTACGTGGCGCAACATATCCAGTTCCAGTTGCGCGACGGCATTTCTAACCGATCCGAATTTGATAGATGATTACAAGCAACATATGCGGGCGATACTGACCCACGTGAATCCGCTGACAGGGCTTGCATATAAGGATGATCCAACCTTCCTCGGATGGGTGGATGGCAATAATCTCAATCTCGACCTTAGTGCCATAACCTTCACACCCTCCGGTGTGGTCGTCCCGCCCGCGGTATCCGACGCACAAATGACGGCGTGGTTGAACAACGTATCGACTTATTTCAAATCCATCAACAACAAGCAGCTATTCATCGACATCAGCCAGAACGGAGCAGCCATTCCGGCATCGCCTGTACTCAGCGCGTCCAATGTCGATATTTTTGCTAACGAATGGTATCCGCACTGGACGCCTTCAGCGGCGAACGCGAAGGTTACTGGCAATACACCTCAGGTTCATACAATAGCTGCGCAAGTCGTTGCCGCCGGCAAGGCTTACGCCATGATTGAATACGGATGGGATCATACCGACTACCAGACCACCGCGGCGCTGCAGACGTTTCTGGATGGCATCGCTTCCGATTCCAATATTGCGGGCGACAATTTCTGGGCGTTGGTATCGCATGCAAGCGGGCAGGGCTGGTTGCCAATCCCAGCCAATGGAGGATGCCAACCCAATTGCGAAGCGACCGAAGACGGCAACTGGTGGGCGCTGTATTACACGGGCATCACCACGCTTTCCAATACCGCCGCAGACATGGCTCAGCGAGCACAAATGCTGCGCCAACACGGTTACACAATGAATGGATTTAGCGCTGCGCCTTCGCATGAACTCGTGGGAGCGCCGGTGATTACAGCCACCGACAGCGGACATGTCGAATTTGAAGGTGCAGCAGGTTCCCCCACTTACTCCGTGCAGATGCTGCAGGCGAACGGAAACTGGACGACGCCGTGCCAGAATTGCACGACCGATGCAGGAGGCGGTTGGGTCGATACGACCGGACAGTCAAAGCCATGCTATCGCGTCATCGGAGTGAATCTGGATGGAGTTCCTGGCACTCCTTCCACGCCCGCAGGCAGTGGATGTCCAACGTCCGTGGCAAATCGACAGCAGCAGCCAACGAGCGGTACATAATGTTTGCGCCGCACCAAGCGTCAACCGCCAAGAACGTGTAAATCCAACAGCGCGACTTTGTCACCGGGCATTCAAGGTCGCGCTGTGGATCCAACCTCTCTCCGAAAGATGCCAACAGTGATCAAGGATGTCGGCCGATATTTCCGAGCCCATTGGTGTTTTCGAGCAGCTGGGATGGCCATTAGGACTGGCTCAGTTGCTGGCACAAAATCAAAAGAGCAGATATGGTCACAGCCTACAATTTTGAACGGCCGCTTTCCGCAAAATCGAGCGTCCCTTCAGGGTGGCGTGCTGCCGATCGCCGAGGGGGGCGGCCGGCCAGTCTATTCATTCGATAACAGGCTCAAATCGGTCAACACTCCGCTGATGTCCACAATCCAGCGGGGCCTAAATCACTTGGAGCTATGCCGCACAGGATGTGACATGAACCCAGTATCGGATCTTTCGGTATTGTTAAATACACTGGAGCCGGTGCTTAACCCGGGCGTGTTTGTGTTTGCTTCGGTCAAGGATGGTTATGCCATTGACCCAGCCGTCATCGTTGCGTCAATTCGCGAGCCCGAGGGCTTGTCGGTTGTGACGAGCGAGACGGATGCGCGGATCAGCGGTTTGATTGCGCTGTTCAAATGCGCCTGGATTACGTTGACCGTCAATTCATCCTTGGAGGCGGTGGGGCTGACCGCAGCGTTCGCGAGGGCATCAGGTCATTCCGGCATCAGCTGTAACGTCGTGGCGGGCGCGTACCATGATCATATTTTTGTGCCTCTCGAAGCGGCACAGACGGCGATGCAGGTACTTCGTCAGTTGCAAACTGATGGAGGCGGCCCGCAGCTGCCAGCAAAAGGTGTTTAGTTTTCGGATTGAGGATCAAGAGGGCTCCCGCCAGACGCAAACCGGGCCGGGTGTTGTCTCATGTGATGGGCATACGAAGCTCGAAACTCGTGAGCAAGCGATCGGCTGCAACCCACTTCCGCCATTTGAGGTCGCATCCGACGAACGCCAGCTTTCGCCCGATGCGGGACCATCGGAGGCCAATCAAACACGGCATTTGAATCGGGTTGCCCCCACATCGAACCCTTCGGCGTGGGGTCCTCCAGCCATCTCCGCATCAACGGCCCCACAGATTGCGAGCGGGACGCAGCAACGGTAGGCGTCGCGCAATTTTATTGATTTGCGCGGTCATATGGACAACAACGACGAACTTGCGATTGCGCTCATTGTGCGTCGGATCGGACGGTTGGCTTGCGCGAGCATGCATCTCGATTAGGGTTAACCCATCCAGAACTGTGCCGCAAAGTACATACAGTTCTTGCATACGAGCTTGCTTCAGACGCGGGGGTATCGCCGCCCAGGGTCATCTTGCGGTGTTTCCTCAGTTCTACGAACTCAAAGGAGATGACAGATGGAAATCCGCAACCCTTCCCCCGGCCTCTACAACGAAGATCTCGCCCCCGCCAGGGTGCGCAACTGGGGTGCCTTTAGCATTTTCAACGTCTGGACCTCGGACGTGCACAGCCTCTGGGGCTACTACCTCGCCGCCAGCCTGTTCCTGCTGTGCGGCAGCTTTACCAACTTTGTGCTGGCGATCGGGCTCGGCTCACTCGTGATCTTCGCGCTGATGAATCTGATCGGCTACGCCGGTGAGAAGACCGGCGTGCCATACCCGGTGCTGGCGCGCGCCTCTTTCGGCGTGTGGGGCGCCAACCTCGCGGCGCTGGTGCGCGCCGTGGTGGCCTGCTTCTGGTACGGCGCGCAGACGGCAGCGGCTTCGAGCGCGATAGTTGCGCTGTTGATCCGCAGCACCAGCCTGATGGAGTTCCACAAGGGCACGCACTTCCTCGGCCACTCGGGGCTGGAGGTGATCTGCTACTTCATCGTCTGGGCGCTGCAGTTGCTGATCATTCAGAAGGGCATGGAAACGGTGCGCAAGTTCCAGGACCTGGCCGGTCCGGCGGTGTGGATCGCGATGCTGATCCTGGCGATCGGCCTGTGCGTGAAGGCCGGCGGCTTCTCGTTCGAGCATGGCATACCGATGGCCGCGCTGCTCGAAAAGACCAGGGACACCGGCGTCAGCGGCGAGCCCGGCTCGTTCTGGGCGTTGATGGCCGTAGGCGCGACCTGGATCACCTACTTCGCGGCGCTGTACCTGAACTTTTGCGACTTCTCGCGCTACGCGAAGAACCGCGACGCAGTCAAGAAAGGAAATCTGTGGGGCCTGCCGGTCAACCTGATTGCGTTCTCGCTGGTCGCCGGCGTCACCACTATCGCCGCCTTCAGGGTGTACGGCGAAGTGCTGCTGCACCCCGAGCAGATCTCAGCCAAGTTCGACAGCTGGATACTGGCACTCATCGCGGCGGTGACCTTCGCAGTCGCCACGCTAGGCATCAACGTGGTGGCCAATTTCGTCTCGGCGGCGTTCGACATCTCCAACACGTTCCCCAGGCAGATCAGCTTCAGGAAGGGCGGTTTCATCGCTGCAGCCATCGCGCTGGTGCTCTACCCCTTTGCGCCGTGGGAAGGCAACGCCGCGCACTTCGTCAACGCCATCGGCGCCACGATGGGCCCGCTGCTGGGGATCATCCTGGTGGACTACTATCTGGTGGCCAAGGGAAACATCAACGTCGCCGCGCTCTACCAGGAGCACGGCGAGTATCGCTACGAAGGCGGCTGGAACGTCAACGCGCTGGCGGCGGCGGCGGTCGGCAGCGTGTTTTCGACCTTCCTGCCCAACTTCACCAACCTGCTGCCGGCCTGGTGGAATACATATGGCTGGTTCTTCGGCGTGGTGATCGGCGGCGGCATGTATCTGATCATGGCGACGCTGCGGCCGCGTACCGCGATCGCCCCTACCCGCGTTTAAGGGTCTTTCCAGCCCGATCAGGTGGTGTCAAGCACTGGCGCGGCACCGCCGAGTGCCTCTCAGAAGCGGGCGGTCGGTCACGTTAGCCGCGTGCGGCTCGCGAATCGCAGATTCGGCCGACGACCCGCCTGATGGCATCGTTCAAGGAAGGGCACTTTCAGCCCGAAACCTGACGTCCGAATGTCCGCGCAACGGCGTCGACGAAGGTCTGAAGATGGCCGGTAGTACCCGCTGAGCTATGCCGCCCCAAAGCTGCCGCTGGCGCAAGGTAATGTTTTCGAACGTCAACTTACGGCGCAGTAAGCCGAACGGGTACAGTCGGCCCGTTGTTGCCGTTCGCCATCGACGTTACGCGGTCATTCAAGTGGCTGCTCCGCTCAAGCAGCGGACCTGCATGCTCGGACCGTGAATCGAGAAAAGTCGGGATAACGTTCTGCGCCTTTCTGCTACAGTCTGAACTAAGAGATCACTTAACATGGGAGACATGCAGTGAAAATAGCGAAGCTTGCGAGCGCCGCGCTGCTCTGTGCCGCCATCGCCGCCGGTATCTCACCGGTTGTATCGGCCCAGCCGAAAGGCGACTACGGGCCACCTCTCGAAACCGTCAAGACTTTCGACACGTTCAAGCTCGTTGGCATGGGTGTGTCTCACGAAGGCCGCGTCTTCGCCAGCGCCCCCGCAGCCCAATCCGGCGACAGGCTCGTCGAGGTCAATATACAAACCGGCGCGGTGACACCGTATCCCGATCAGGCCTGGAATACCTCCGGCACGGACACGGAGCACGAGTGGGCGGTCCCGCAGGCGATGTGGGTGGACAAAGCCGACCATCTGTGGGTGCTCGATTCCGGGCGAGCGGTACTCACGGCCGCTGGTGCGGGCGCAAAGCCCAAGCTGGTCGAGTTCGACCTCGGCAGCAACAAGGTGATCCGCAGCTATGGCTTCGATGGCACCGTTGCCCCTACCGACTCCCTCAACGATGTGCGCATCGACCTCGTCCATGGGTACGCGTACCTGACCAACATCGGCAATCGCGGTAGCCTGGTCATACTGAATCTTAAAACCGGGAGATCGCGGCAGGTTCTGGTCGGCGACCGCTCAACCTTTGCCGATCCCCAACAGCATCTGATGATCGGCGATCAGCCTGCGGAAACTAACGATGGCAAGCAGGTCGCGATCCACGCCGACGGCATCGCGTTCTCCCCGGATGCCAAATGGGTCTACTACCGGCCGCTGACCGATCACAACTACTGGCGGGTGCCAACAAGTGCCCTGATCGACGCCCGGCTGCCCCCCGCCCAACTGTCGCGCAAGGTCCAATATCTCGGCTCGGCCGAACTGACCGGCGGTTTGATCATGGACCAGCATGGGACGCTCTACGGCGGCGATCTCGAACACAGCACCGTCGTTGCGCTCGATATTGATCCCGCTACACAAAAAGTGAAATCGCGCCTCTTCGCACGCGCTCCCGGGCGGCTCTCCTGGGCGGATGGCTTCGCTATCAGTCAAGGATATCTCTACATCGCAGACTCCCACCTCTGGGAAGTGACATTCAAGAATCATCTGCCGCGTTCCGGGCCATTCACCATTTTCAGGGTGAAGCTGGCCGGATGAGTTTCGGCTAGCGCATAGGTGGAAGTCAGGGAGCCTTGCTCGCCTGCATCCAGACTCGCACGGGGCTCACGCCGCCCAGTACCGTCGGTCGGGCGCCTGTAGGCGCCGCGACGGGCAGTGCGCATTGATCCGCTCCAGGCGGTCCGGTTGAGTCCAGCGCCGACGCTGGCGAGGCTCGGCTGCTCGGACCTCGGCGCATATGGCATGTTCGTGATTTTCACGTGCGCGCCATCGGGGAAGGCGGTCGGCTGCCACTGGCCGAGCCATGCTCGCTGGGGCGTATGAGTCACAAGCGGATGCGGCAGACGCTGCCGCATCCGCTACCCCCGTTCCGAAATGCGGTTGTCAGCCGCAATCGCTTCGAACGTTGTGTCCGGCTTGACAGAGGGTCTGCGTCGCTGCGGATATTGATGGATATTTTCGACGATTTCGCCGACACGTCGAGCAGCAAGAACCACGAATGCGGCGGCCAGGCGATAGCGAACATCGCGGCGGGCCTTCTCGTGCGTGACTAAAACCATGCCGCGTACAATCAGGTTGACTAACTGTTTAGACTGAAGCCCGCGGTTGCTTCCGGCGCCCGGAATATTCTTGCTCCAGGATCGCCTTCGTTCTTTCGATGACCAGCTATCATCGTTGCTCGTCCTAAAGGAGAACAAGCGATGCGCCGCCCTGATTTCATCAAACACTGGACCGAACTGGAAGAACCCTATGCGCATTCCTATCCCGGCGATTCCGAGCTGATGGGCCTTGACGCGCCGCTTTCCGCTGCGATGGGCATTACGCGGATTGGCATTCATCATGTGAGGCTTTTGCCGGGTCGGCGCACTTCATACCCGCACGCCGAAAGTACTGAACAGGAGTTCGTCTATGTGCTTCATGGCAAGCCTGATGTCTGGATCGACGGCGTGCTGCACCCTGTTGCTGAAGGCGACTCAGTTGCGTTTCCGGCAGGCACCGGCATCTGCCACACTTTCATCAACAATACCAAAGATGAAGTCAGGCTGATGGTGATCGGCGAACGCCCGCGCGATGACAACCGTGTTCGGTATCCGCTCAACGAAGCGCACGAACTTACGCGCGCGGACCGCTGGACGGACTGGCCAATCAGACCGCTCGGTGACCATAAGGGGATGCCGGGCTACAAGGACACCTGAGCCGTCAACAGGTCTTCGATCCGAACCGGAAGATTACGCACGCGCACGCCCGTCGCGTGATAGACAGCATTCGCAACCGCTGGCGCAATACCCGCGATCCCTATCTCACCGACACCGCGTGCGCCGAGTGAATTCAATGCGAGATCGGGATAGTCGAGGAACGTGACGTCGATCTTCGGTGCATCGGCATGCGTGGTCATGACGTAGTCGGCGAGGCTGCGGTTGATCGGGGCACCGGAACGGCTGTCATAGTTCGTCTCCTCGAATAGCGCCATACCGACACCCATCACCACGGCTCCTTCGATCTGGTTACGGGCCGTACGGGCGTTAATGATCTTGCCTCCATCAATCACGCTCACCACGCGGCTGATTCGCAACCGCGCTGTTTCCGGCTGCCATGTAACCTCGACAAAATGCGCGCAGTACGAGTGTACCGACACGTGCTTTGCGTCAGGATCGTCCTGATTCGGGCCGGACCGGCCCCTTCCCACCACCGTGTTGATCCCTGCCGGCCCCAGGATCCGCTCGAAGGGCACGCCCGCTCCCGGTGAGGTTCCTTTGCGGTAGACCATTCCTTGCTCAAAGCCAAGCGCTTCCACCTTCAGCCCGCTGAAGGGCGAGTTAGCTGCCTCGGCTGCGGTGAGCAAAAGGTGCTGGACGGCCACTTGTGCCGCCTGTGTTACAGCCGGAACCAGCGACGCCGAAGCCCTCGAGCCCCCCGACATCGGGCCGGGGGGCAAGCGGGTATCACCGATCACGGCCGAAATTCTGTCGAACGCGATCCCGGTCACATTTGCCACCATCTGAGCGAGTATGGTGTACGTCCCGGTGCCAATGTCCTGAGTCGCTGTCAAAACGCGCGCCGTTCCGTCAGCGTTCAGTTCAACGATGGCTTCGGCAGCGGATCGCTGCGCCTGCCACGACCCCGCTGCGACGCCCCAGCCGATCACCAGACCGTCACGCCGCATCGAGCCGACCGCCGCCTTGCGTGCCGCCCAGCCGAATTGTTCCATGCCGCGCGTCAGGCATTCCTTGAGGTGCCGGGAGGAGAACGGCACGTTCAGGCTTTCGTCAATCGCCGGCTCATTGACCAGACGCAACTGGACGGGGTCGATATTGAGCTTGATGGCGAGCTCGTCGACGGCCGATTCGACTGCGAACAAGCCAGGGACGGCGCCCGGGCCGCGCATCGATGTACTGGGCGCGATGTCCCGGCGCGCATAGGCGGCAGTCACTTGCAGGTTCGGCGAGCTGTAGAGATAGCCTGTCGCCTCACCGCAATTCTCTTTGCGTGTATCGAGGCGGGCTACTTGATAGACGTAGTGTTGCTGCAACGATGTCAATCGTCCATCGCGGGTTGCCGACAAGCGTATGCGTTGCTCTGTGGCCGGGCGGTGCCCCACGTTCTGGAACATCATCTCTCGGGTCAGCACCAGCTTGATGGGCCGCCGCAGGTTGCGGGCCGCGGCGGCAGCGAGCAGCGAGTGGGACCACGGAAACAGCTTGCCGCCGAATCCGGAGCCCAGATACTTCATGATGACGCGTACCTGGTCTTCCGGCACGCCGAGCATTTGTGCCATCATCTGCCGCTGGTTGACGATCGACTGAGTCGTTTCGTAAAGCGTGTAGTTCGCGCCATCGAATACTGCCACTGTGGCATGCAGTTCGATTGGGTTGTGCGTTTCGACCGGCGTCGTGTAGATCTGGTCGAGCTTCAGCGCCTCAGAGGCGGCCGCGAATGCGGCCCCCGCGTCGCCGCGCTGTGTGTCGACGGACGGCGTTCCTTCCGCCGGCATCCGGCTCGTTACATCGGGTTGACTCTGCGCATACCGCGCCTTCACTGCACTGGACGCGGCGGTTGCCTGCTCGAACGTATCGGCCACTACAACTGCAATGTATTGGCCAAAATACGAGATGATGTCGTCGTCGAGCGGCGGGCGTCTTTCGTCGATTCTTGGTCCGAAGCCGATGCGATAGAACTTTCCGATGTTTTCGCGTGTGAAGACAGCCCGGACCCCTGGCATCTTCGAGGCAGCGGCCGTTTCCAGTTGATTGATGCGTCCCTTGGCGATTGTCGCGCAAACCGGTACGGCGTAAAGCATCCCTGGAAAGTTGAAATCCGACGTGTACGTCGCCGCACCGCTGACCTTAAATGGTCCGTCAATTCGGGTAAAGCCGCCGCCGATGACCGGTTGCGTTTTATTGCTGGCTAATTGCACGTTCTCTCCGCGTCGCGAACCTGGGTCAAGCAGTCTGTGTGGCCAACTTGAGTGCTTGCTGGATGCAGCGTTTAGCAAGTTCAACCTTGAAGCCGTTCTGGCTTTGCGGGCGCGCTGACTGGAGCGCGGCCTCGGCCGCCGCCTGGAAGGCCGCGGGCTCGGGCGCGCGGCCGAGCAACGCGGCTTCGGCCTCGCGCGAGCGCCAGGGCTTAACGCCGACACCGCCAAGTGCGATCCTGATGCGGACGATGCTGCCCGACGATACGGTCATGACGACCGCTGCCGACGCCAACGCAAATTCATACGATGCGCGATCGCGCAGTTTCAGATAGACGCTGTGACTGCCGGGAGCCGGCGCAGGGAGCGTCACATGGGTTATGAGCTCGCCTTGATTGAGCGTGGTTTCGCGTTCGGGGGTGGCCCCGGGCAACAAGAAGAAGTCATCAATCGCGATGCTTCGCTTGCCCTGGCTGCTTTCGACATGGATCGTGGACTCGAGTGCAGTCATTGCGACACTCATGTCCGAGGGGTTCGTCGCGATGCAGTGATCGCTGATCCCCAGAATTGCGAGGTTTCGATTGAACCCACCGATTGCAGAACAACCCGTGCCAGGCTCACGCTTGTTGCATGGCGTGGCAGTATCGCGAAAGTAGACACAGCGTGTACGCTGCAACAGGTTGCCGCCGGTCGTCGCCATGTTTCGCAACTGGGCCGACGCACCGGAAAGCAACGCCTGAGACAGGACAGGATAGTGTGTCTTGATCAGGGGATGATTCGCGAGATCGGAATTGCGCACCGTCGCGCCGATCGTGACGCCGCCACCGTCGATCGCTTCGACCTGAGCGAGTGGCAGGCGATGGATGTCAATGACCTGCGTCGGACGCTCCACATCGAGCTTCATCAGGTCGAGCAGTGTTGTGCCGCCGGCCAGAAAGCGCATCGACGCGCCATTTTGCTGGCTGCCGGTATCCGTCTGCGCGATGTCGAGTGCCTGTGCGACGCTGGACGCGCGCTTGAGTTGAAAGAGTTCCATTCGTATGCTCAGCTTAAGCTTTCCGGCGAACTTGCTGGATCGCGGAGACGATGTTCGAATAGGCGCCGCACCTGCAGATATTTCCGCTCATGGCTTCCTTGACGTCCTCGTCGCTGTGACCGTAAGGCTCGTTGAGCAGCGCCACAGCCGACATGATCTGGCCGGACGTACAGTACCCGCACTGAAAACCGTCGTGCTCGACGAAGGCGGCCTGCATCGGATGCAGATTGCCCGGCCGTCCAAGGCCTTCGATGGTCGTGATCGCCTCGCCCTCATGGGTGGCGGCAAGGCTTAGGCAGGAATTCACACGCTTGCCGTCTACATGCACCGTGCAGGCGCCGCACTGGCCGTGGTCGCAACCCTTCTTTGTGCCGGTAAGCCGGAGATGTTCGCGTACGCAATCGAGCAGTGTCGTGCGGGGATCGATATCCAGTTCGTGGTTGGTGCCGTTGACGTTCAACCGGACATGTACGTTGGTACTATCTGCGCTCAGGTCGGTGGATGGTGTTTCACCCTGGTCAACACTGCCGGAAGCCGCATGTGCGACTGAGGAAAGTTGTCCGGCGCCAATCGTGATGCCGGCGGCACCCACGCGGCCCAGGAAAGATCGACGTGTCACGCGTTGGAACACCGTCTCGGCATCACTTTGGCTCGTGCCTGGTTTCCGGGACTCTTCGTCCATGAATCGAATTCTCCGCTGAATTATGGGTCGGGGAACGACGACGTATTGCGTCGACGCGTGTTTGACCGAGCTCTTCTTTCTAACATCGGCCATATAAAATTGGACTAACAGCAAGATGAAACTCCTGTCATTTTTGAAGTCTGAGCGGGAGGCATGGCGGGACCAGGCCGGGCGCGAGTCAAGTCGAGTGACTTCGTCCATCTGCGTGACGGCCTGGTTGACCTGGCCGATGCCCTTGCTCTGTTCCTGCGACGCTGCGGCAATTTCACCCATGATGTCGTCACGCGCCTGATCTCGTGAGTGATCTCGCGCATCTTCGTTCCGGTTTCCTGCGCATGGCTGGCGTCTCCCCGGACCCGCTGCATGGAATCGTGGATTTGCTCCTTGATTTCCTGCGCCGATCGAGGCCAACTCGCCGGCGGCGTTTCGTCGCACCAGGCTGAACGGTGAAATGGGATGCGACAGTTGTCGGCGAACGGCGATGAAACGGATTTTCGAATTCGGTCGCGCAGCCAAACGCTCGAAGATCTGTCACAGCCAGCAATAGGCTGATCGAAGCGCTGCCTTCGATCGCCGCATGTCGAGCCGCGAGCAGCCGTTCCATTCCCGGCTGCTCTGATGCCGACTTCTGCGGCACGCATGCATGACAAGGAACCGGTAGACTCAAAGCGGGCGCTAAATGTGCGCCCGTCCTTGCATCGCCCCTTGTTTGCCATTTTCATGTTCCGGAGCATTAGCAGTGAAGGTTTACGATTTCAAAGGTTTCCCTAATCCCGCCCGCGTTCGTATCGCGATTGCCGAGAAAGGTCTCACCAGCCGCGTCGAGTTCATTCATGTCGATCTGCTTGCCGGCGCACATAGAGCTCCGGATTTCCTTGCCAAAAATCCGTCTGGCTTGGTACCGGTGCTCGAGCTCGATGACGGCACCATGATCTCTGAATGCACGGCGATCACCGAGTACCTCGACCACCTGGAGGGCGAGCCGACGCTCACTGGCCGTACCGGTAGGGAACGCGCGATTATTCACATGATGCAGCGCCGGGCCGAAGTCGAATTGATGGATGCCCTAGGGACCTACTTTCACCACGCCACACCGGGGTTGGGTGAAACGATCGAGCTCTACCAGAACCGCGAATGGGGCGAACGAAGCCTCAAGCGCGGCATTGCCGGCATGCACTATCTGAACCAGGTCTTGAGCGGGCAACCGTATCTTGCAGGCGATAGTTTCTCCATGGTCGACATCACCACTTTCGCCGGACTGAGCCTCGCAGATTTCCTCAAGATCGAGGTGCCCGACACACTTACATATCTCAAAGACTGGCGCGCCCGCGTCGGAGCGCGGCCAAGCGTCGCGGAAGCCTAAGCCTGCGTTCGAAACCATCAGGACGCCACGCTTTCATTGGGGCTTGAGGCTGTTCACTGCCGTTATTAATGCTCGAAGCGGCAGCTCGCTCTAGCTGCTCGTCGGTCTCCAGGCGAACAAGCTATATCGGCGGTTGACTTGTTAATGGAGCGACGACCACTGCTGGCGAACGCTTTGGCGTTCTGATGAGTCTTCTTGACGCACTTGCTTATCCAGCACGACAGCCGGGGAGGTGATATGGTGTCGTCCCTTTCGGGGGCAGCGGTCGATATGTGTCTGCGCCCGGCAGCACAAACAACGTTGATGATGTCCGCGACCCGCCGGTTGTAAGAGGCGGGCGCTTCGCAGCGTTATCGTCACGAGCATCATTCGTCGTTAGACGTCGTGGAAGCTCGGACCACGCCGCCTGTCCATCAATGAATAGCGGCTCTGGAAACAGGGCTTTTTCTTTGATGCTATTTCTCCCAAACGAGTGGACCTACGGCGCGGCCGCGCCCGTCGCAACCCCCGATTACCCATACGTAGACTGAAAACAGAATCATGATGATGGAACAGAATCAGGCGGCTGATAATGATCGGCCGGACAACGCCGCCCCGACTCCATTGCGCTCCTGGCTGGCGGTCGGGTCGGTGACCATTGGCGCATTCGCGTTTGTCACGACGGAGTTTTTGCCAGTCGGTCTGTTGCCGCAGATTGGTCGGGATCTCGGTGTCACGCCCGGCACGGCCGGGCTGATGGTGACCGTTCCTGGCGTCATTGCCGCTCTTTCGGCGCCGGGGATGATGCTAGGTGCCGGACGCATTGACCGGCGCCGGATCCTGCTGATGCTGTCGGTATTGCTACTGGCGTCCAATCTGATATCGGCCTTAGCTTCCAATTTTGCGTTCATGCTGCTGGGTCGCGCGATGCTCGGCGCGAGTCTGGGCGGATTCTGGACACTTGCGCTGGCGGCTGCTGGACGGCTGGTACGGGCACACGATGCCGCAAAGGCGACAGCGGCGATCCTCACCGGGGTCACATGCGCAACGGTGATCGGAGTACCGCTCGGCACCTTCATCGCCGGCCTGGCGTCCTGGCGCACGTCGTTCATGGCGACCGGCGTGCTGGTGGCCGTCGCGCTCGCCGCGCAGGCGTTCCTGATTCCTTCGCTGCCGTCGACGGCTGCGTTACGCATGGCGGATCTGGTCACGCTATGCCGCCGCGCTTTTCCGCGCAGAAGTTTGCTAATGGTCGCACTGATCTTTGGCGCTCACTTCTCGTCCTACACGTACATTGCGCCGTTCCTGCTGCAAAACGCCAGCTTCAGCGTGTCCGGCATTACATTGCTGCTGCTCGGGTTCGGCTTCGTGGGGTTCGTTTCCAACTTCGCTTTCTCGGCGATCGTTACGCGCAAGCTGAAAGCGTCGCTGGTGACGGTCGTGTCGCTGCTCATGTTCGCACTATTGGCGACGCCGCTGCTGCGGCATTCCGAGCCTGCGGTGATCGTTGCCATACTCGTGTGGGGCGTCGCATTTGGCGCCATTCCGCTATGTCTTAGCGTGTGGATGCAACTCGCAACGCCTGATCTGCCCGAGGCAGGGTCGGCGCTGTTCGTTGGCGTCATCCAGGTCGCGATTGCAGTCGGCTCGTCGGTAGGCGGTACGGTAGTCGATCGCGTCGGCATTCCCGCCGATTTCTGGTTCGGGAGTGCGCTGGCGCTCCTGGGGCTGGCGGCAATCGGCTGTTTCGGCGCGACCGAAAAGATTTTCGCCAATGCGGAGCTCACGGGGCAGGTGCGACCGTAATAGCGCGCGGGCCAGTGCGCGCTCGGACTTGGCCACCAGTAACCGCTCCGCATTGGTCTCGCGTGCGGAGATGTTCGTGCAAGGCCTGGCCGGCAAGCTGTTCGATGCGAACCTCCCTTTCGACCACAGCTGGGTGACGTACGTCATCAGGCGGGCGTGCTGCGGGGGCGGCTTGATGCTGTTCAGGCGGAGAACCCGCGGCTGCAGGCGGAGGTGATGACGCTTCGTGAGGCGGAAGCGCGTGCGCGGGAAAGCCAGCAGTCGGCCGCCGCGACCGGAGTCCGGAAGACACCACGCCCGACCAGGTCGCCTCGCGCCGTGCCGACCGCCAAACCAGCAACGCGTCGCAGGAAAGCGGTATAAACGCAGAGTACGAAGCGGTGTACTGGTTCGATGCTGGCGTTGGCAGACGGATGACAGGCGCATCCGCATCCAGCTATCCCTTCGAGGCGGATCGGCGCCGGAAGAACCATGAACGTGAACCTGTGCGCCGACTCGTCGCGCGCAGCGGGTTGCCGTTCGCAATACCGCTTCCAGTGTTACTTCCGTACCGCTTCTACTTTTCCTTCAATGCACGGGTGCGCCCAACGGGAATGGCGCGCGCGGCGACATGGTGGCATCGAATCCCGTCGAAGTGGACATGAGTCGTTGCCTCTACATTGCCTCCAGAGAAAGAAACTACGAGGGCCATCGGTACCTCCGCGGCCAGTCGACACTTTACGCGCGGCCGATCAAATAACGGCGAAGGAAGCCACGTTTTTCTGGCTGGCGCAGAAGATTGCGGTGCATATATTCCCCAGCTGGATAACGCGTCAACTGCCTTGCCGAGAGGAGCAAACCGCTCCTCTCGAATGGGGATCAACGGCCGAGGCGCTTGTCGAAGAATTGAGTGATTTCTGCGAATGCCGCTTTGTCCTCGGGCACGCGATCATCCATCTGGTACTGAGCGTGCGACATTCCGTCGAAGACTTCGAGTTGTGCATCGACGCCGGACTGCTGAAGCTTCTGGTGCACACGGACCGTGTTGCTGAGCAGCAAGTCGCGTGTTCCCGTGGTCAGGATCGCTGGCGGAAGGCCATGCATGTCTCCATAGACGGGTGAGAGCAGCGGGTCCTTAAGATCATGACCGTGCGCGTAGACAACTGCCGCAGCATGGCAGAAGCCATTGGGCGACACCAGGACATTGTCCACCTTTTCGTTCGTGTAGAACGAGTCGCCAGTCTTCGTCAGGTCGGACATCGGCGTACCGGGCGCGATCGCACCCGGCATTTTCAGCCCTTCCTGCTTCGCGCGCAGCATCAGCTCGAGCACTAGCGCGCCGCCGGCCGAGGTCCCGAAAACGCCCACATTCTTCGGGTCGTTCGTCTGGAGTACCGACTTATACACAGTCTCGACGTCGTCGAGCGCCGCGGGGAAATAAGCCTCGGGCGGCATGCGGTAGTCGACCGAAATGACCTTGTAGTGTCCAAGACCCGCCATGATGATGGCCTCGCCCGTACCCGACTCGCCAGGGTAAAGCTCATAGCAGCCGCCATGGATATGAACCAGCACCTTGTCGCGATGTTCGGGCGGAATATAGTTGGGCGTCACGATGTGCACCCTCACGCCGTTGATCGTCGATGCCTGCACCGTCACGTCAAGACGCTGGCGCATGGCCGGGAGCGTTTGCATGACCTTTACGGCCTGTGCGTCAGCAGCCGTTCTCCATTGCGCGCCCGTCGTCCACAGATCATTCCAGGCGGGATTGAGCGGCGCCGCGATGAGCTTTTGCAACTGGGGGCTGACTTCCGTCGGCACCGGAATGGTCTTCGCAGGCACCTGGCGAGGCGCAGGCGTGCCGTCGTCGGCAAGCGCTGCGCCGGAAACTGAGGCGAAGGCGGCGCACGCGAGCAGGAGGAATTTAGTGAACTTCATCGTGGAACTGTCTCCGGTTCTGGCTTAAACGGCCACCTGATAGACCTTGCGGCTGACTTCCGGCGTGACGTCGCCGTGCTCGCCTAATGCGATCATGCCGTGCTCTGTCAGTTTCGCGATCAGCGTTTCGATGGAACCGCCGCCGATCTGGTAGTCGCGCAAACGGGTTCCGACGGTCATTCTCTCGAAGAACGCGCGGGTTGCCGCGATCGCCGCGTTGATGCGTTCGTCCTCGCTGCCCTCGGTGATGTTCCAGACGCGCGCGGCGTACTGCAGCAACTTCGCGCGTTTCTGTTCCTTGCGCACGGTCAACATCGCCGGCAGCACGATGGCGAGCGTTTGCGCGTGGTCGAGTCCGTGCAACGCGGTGATCTCGTGGCCCAGCATGTGCGTGGCCCAGTCCTGCGGCACGCCCGCGCCGATGAGCCCGTTCAGCGCCAGCGTCGCCGTCCACATCAGATTCGCGCGCACGCTGTAGTTGTGTGGCTCGGCAAGCGCTTGCGGGCCGACTTCAGTCAGCGTGATCAGCAGCCCTTCGGCAAAGCGGTCTTGCACCTTTGCATCGACCGGGTAGGTCAGGTATTGCTCGACGATATGGACGAACGCATCGACCACGCCGTTGGA
>NZ_JARESU010000280.1:0-4900 GCF_046027075.1 Paraburkholderia sp. RL18-085-BIA-A
TGCGGCCGCCGGTGAACTGGTCGCCACCCTGTGGGCGCGCGCGACCGCGTCCGCGCAGGCGGAACTCGACGCGCTGCGTGCAGAAGTGGAGGGCCAGCGTACCGAGGCGCAGCAGGCGGTCGCGGCGGTCCGCGGCGAACTCGAGCGGACAGAGACCGCGCTCGAGCAGCGCACCGCCGCGCTGCTCGCCGCGCAGGTCGAGGTCCGCGAACTGGACAAGGCGCAGGCCGAAGGCTGCGCGGCACGGCAGGCGCTGGACGGCGAGATCACGCGGCTGAAGGGCGAGACGGCTGCGCGCGATCGTGAACTGGTGCAGGTGCGCGAAGGGTTCTCGCGGGACCTGGAAAAGCTGCGCGCCACCGCGGAACGGGCCGATGAGCGCCTGCGTGCCGCGGAAAAGCGCGCGCTGCTCGAGATCGACCGCGAGCGCGGCACGGCCGTGAAGCTGCAGAAAGAGCTCGATGAGGCGACGAAGCGGGCCGACCGGCGCGAGGCAGACCATCGTCGCGCGCTCGAGGCGCTGCAGGCGCAGCTCGGTGACGCGCACCACCAGACGGGGGTGCTGCAGGGGCGGCTCGAGGCCGTCCAGGCCGCGAACGCGACGCTGCAGCAACAGCTGGCGGCAAGGCGCAAGGCGGATACCTACGAGGCGCGACCCGTTCGCGCGAAGGCCGCCCCGGCACGCCCAGCCGCGAACCGGCCGGCGGCGCCCCGTCCGGCACGGATACCGGGCACGACGCGCAAGGCGCCGGCCGCCTCCATGCCATCCGGCAAGACGGCGGCACGCCGCAAGCGGGGTTAGATGAAATGGGAAACAACAGCCGCCCGCGAAAAAGACGAACAGGGCGCAAGGCCCGGGCCTGCCCGCCGATTGGCGCGCTGATGCGCTACCGCGAGCGGATCGTGCGCGTGATCGCCGAAGCGAGCGGGCAGCGCGTGATCATCGAGTCGGTGGACGAAGATGGCCGCACCTTTCGCACCACGGTGAAATGGGCTAGCCTGACCGATCTTCACGATCAGCTCTTCTGAGCGCGAAAACCATGCATCAACTCACCATGCAGCAGCTCGATATCTTTGCCGACAGCCGTGACGTGATGTTGCGCAATGACGTGCTGGAGCAGTTGCAGCGGCGCGATGCGGTGTCGGCGCGAACGGCACTGGCGCTGCTCGCCGGCGAATACCCGGACGACGGTGCACTGCCCGCGATGAACGTGCTGGTGGGCGAACTCGAACGCGGGCGCGGATCGACCGCGCCCCTGGCGGACCATGCGGCGCTGGCCATCGCGCGCCGTCACCTCGAGGACGAGGTGCTGTCCGCCGCCCGGCGGGTGCTGCCCAAGCAGACGGTTCACGCATGGCTCGCCCTGTGCTGGCGAGCGCTCGCCGCGCGGGCCGCGACGCTGGCCTTTTGCGGCGCCGATGCCGGGAATCACGCAGCGCCGCTGTGGCTGCTGGCCGGCGACTGGGCGGCCGCGAGTGACGCGATCGGGGGCATTGAGTCCTGGTGGCGCATCCCGGCACCGCTCGCGTGGATGACCGAGGTGCGCTACCGGACGGGCGGACTGGATGCCGCGTGGCCGCTGCTCGCGGAACTGGCCTGGCTGGCGCCGGCACGGTTTGCGGCATTGCTGCCCGTACTGGGCGACGCGTCACTCGACGCGCTACGCCGGCGCTTCGATGCGGAGTTTCCGGGCGCGGGCGAGACGGACGATGACGCGTGGTTTCCGGCGTGGCTGCTGGTGGTCAAGCCGGCACTGGCGGCCCGGCTGGGCGAGGCGCGCGTGCAGCGTGAGCAGGCGGCGTCCCGCGCAATGGGCCTGCTGGGCGAAATCCTGCGCCGCGAGCATGAGGGCGACCAGCACGAACTGGTCAGCCTGCGCCAGGAACTGAGCCGCCTGCATGCGGGTCTGTTCGACGCGTATATGGCGACGCGCAAAGTGCAGCACCGGTGAGGCGGTCAACCCGACAATGCTTTGTGGCACGTCGCGGTGCTACCGGCATTGCGTCGTTCACGGCACCAGACGCCGTTTGATTTCGCATTGGTGTCCCACTGAACCGCCGTGCCCAAACGGTTCTCCCCGCCTCTTCATAGGGCACGCCCTGGGACGAAGCAGGATGTGTGTACCTGATCGCTGCCGCATCTGTCGCAGTGCGGCATGACCCAATCTGCCCAATATGCGGGACGACCCGAATTGCCGCGCCCCGGTACTCCCCCTACCATCAACTCCCCGCGCCATTTGCAGCGAGTGCGCCACCGGCAACGTGCCGTCAAAAGCGAGCGCCTTAGCCGACGCAATCCATACAGCACCTACTCGAGCTATCAGGAGGCAAGCATGCTCAGCCCCCATGAATTTGCGACATTGACACTGGTCAGGGACTCGGCCGACCACATTGCCGAGCGCGAAGAACTTGATACGTTGCTCGAACGCCAGCTCGTCGCCATGGAGAAGCTTGCCGGCGGGGCTGTACGGCCTCGCGTTACGCAGGACGGAGATTCGCTCCTTCGTAGCCTCGCGCGCATACACTGACAGGTCGAAACCTGCCGGATGTGGGCTGGGACTCGACCGGGCATCGAACATCACCAAACGAAGGACGCGCGCTTCCTCGTTGCCGTGAACGTCGAGCAAGCGCCCGTCGTTAAAAGGACAGACCCGCCGGCATTGGACCGCGGGACTTCGTCCTGCGAATGACGTTGTCATGGCCTGGGCAGGACTAATATCTCCATACCAGGCGCGAGTCGTGGCAGCGGTATTGTCGGCATCGGTCCGCGGGTCGCAGCCGGTAACCCGTCCGGGGTGCGCGCCCTTGCCAGTAAGTTGCTCAATGAGGAAGAGTCCTGAATTGCCGCGCCGACCTTCAGAACTTCGGCAGCCGCAAGCGGCTAAAACGGCGGCGGAGATAGTCATCTGGATTTGCCGGAACTGCAATGCACGTTTGCCTTCGATGAGGTCGAAGCGAAGCCCAAGCTTACGCAAGCGGATTTCTTTCCATTTGTCGGGGCCTGTGACTACCGAAACAGGCTGGTCAACATAGGTCCAGACGCAGCGGGGCGTCCGCGGCTTATTCGGCGCGACGAGTAGGAACGTTCGGAGGCAGCCATGCAGTTCGACTACAGGGAGTTTCACATCGACGTGTCGCCTCTCGATGAAGGCGGCCGTTACTACGCGTGCGCAAAAACTTATCGTCGCGCCTCGGCGGGCGTAGAGGCCGTAGAAGTGAAGTATTCGGGTGACCTGGACGACTATCCCTCCGACACGGACGCGATCGAGGCGGCGCAGCGTTGGGCGATCCAGTGGTGCGACGACAGATCTGGACAAGGCACACGTACGGATTCCTCGAAACGGCGGGGCATGCCGATGATTTGGCCTCCGTACACCGGCTTCGGAACAGCGCCGCACGAAAACGGGCAGGCAATGCGATTGCGCATGATTCGGCGGATCGGCAGCGTGTGGTGAAAGGCATCGATCGCGGCGCAGGCGCTAAACTATCAGTGTCAGTCGTCCGAGGAGGTGTCCATCATGGCAATCGACGTCAAGGATCCCAACTACAAGCTCGGCGAGAAGGCGACATATGTCACCGTCAGCGGCGTCAGGTATGCAATCGTGCGCGCGGACGCCTGGTTCGACCAGATCGGGGCCGAGAACGCCCCTGCGCCGGGTGGCAAAGCGCTGTCGCTTCCGCTGGGGGACGTAACCGAGGGCCGTGGAAAATTTTACGGCGTGAAAACGGTCAAGCTCGCCCTCAGCCCTGACCGTTCGGGCTATCACGTAGCGGTGCACAGGGCGACTTACTACCCTGCAGATCAGGCGACGTTCACGGGCGTCTCCAGGAAGAAGCTGCGCCCCGGTAGTTCGGCGCATAGCAGAACTGATCGTGTCGGGCGCGGTAAGGTCGGCGTGGGCGGCATGCGCACCAGGTCGCACAGCTGACGGCGCGCGGGTCGAGTCGCTACTTCCTGGTCGAGGGACTAGCGGGACGCGTCCCGCTTTTCTTTGATCGCCTTCGTCTTGTCCTTCCGCCAGCTTAGGAAGTTAGTCAATCCAACGAAGGGTGGCCCGGTAACTGCTGCCCCACTTGACGGGCGGCCGTCGGACAATACGCGGCAACTGAAGGAAGGGGCTCTTCGACGCGAAGGGGTGGTCGCAGTGCGATGATTGTGGTTTGTGGCTGCGGAAATCATGGATCGAAGATTATGGAAACCGTCGCGTTTATCTCGACTGAGAACGGGGACGACTTGATTGTGTCCTTTGCAGTCGTCGACCCAGCGGATCCGACTGAGATCGAAAGTCTCACCCTGTTGCGCACGCCGAAATATGAACACCTGCTGGAAGATTGGGAGCGAGGCGTGAGCGTTTCGTTTGAGAGGTACGTGGAAGACAATGAGGAATTGCTGAAAGAACTCTGCCTTGACCGAAAATCAGCCGTAGCACGCCTGACAACCAGCCTGCGCATCTACGAGCTGGATCTTCAAAAAGTCGACGAGAAGGGGGTGACGGCCATGCGAACGGTGCTCGTCCAGATGAATCATGATCGTCGGATCAGGCTAGTGGGCGTCTAACGATTTCTTCGATCCGGCGATCGCACGAACCCGGAAATTCGCCGCAGGGGCGCGACAGTCAACGAAACGCCGCTGCCTCTGCCGCCCGACGGTGACACAATTATTTCGTTCACGTCGCAGTCTTTGTGCAGCAAGGATGTCACGGCGTTGGTAGGCTGGATCTGCGCGAGGTGCTACTTTTACTTCCGAAACGCCTTTACTCTTACTTCATTGCACGGCGCTGGACGAACGCCCGCAGCGCGGTGAAGTCGGTGCGGCTATAGGCGCGCGAGAGCGTGACGGGCAGTAACCGGTTGGCCATGGACAGGGATGAACGCGATGAACAGGGTGAGTGGAAAGGCC
>NZ_JARESU010000281.1:0-4781 GCF_046027075.1 Paraburkholderia sp. RL18-085-BIA-A
AACCCTCCCCCCGCTTTCCGCCCCTAATATAAACCTTTAATCCACACCCGTTCCCCCGCCCCCCCCCCGCGGCCCCGGGTCCGGAAGCCTCGTTAATAACCGAGTGCCTTGAGGTCTTCCAGCGTCTTGCGAGTGATGGCGATGGTGGTCTCGCGCTCTTCGCCTACCAGATCGAGGCGCGGCGGTTTCACCGTTTCTGCCGAACCCGTGATGATGTGCTCAGCGAGCTTGATGTGCTGGACCAGTTTCACCACCGTGTCGAGGTGGAACAGCGGGGTCAGGGCAGCATACAGTTTGCGTGCCGTCGCGAAATCACCCTTGACTGCAAGATTCAGAAGGTTGACCGATTCCTTGGGCAGCGCGTTCGCCATCCCTGAGACCCATGCCTTTACGCCCAGGGCGGCACTTTCAAGAATCAGATCGTCCACACCGCAGACCACCGCAAGGCGACCGTCGAACCGGCTGATCAGGTCGGTCACACGTGTGGTTTCGTACGACTCTTCCTTGATTGCAACAATGGTGGGCTCCTCGAGCAGTTGCTCGACGACATCAGGCGTCAGGTCCACCCCATAGCCGCGCGGATTGTTGTACAGCAGGATATCAAGGCTGGATGCCGTCGCAACGGTCTTGTAAAAAGCCACCGTTTCACGAACGTCCGACTTGTAGGTCAAGCCCGGGAAGACCATCATGCCATCGATGCCGATCTTTTCGGCTTCCTTGGCATACGCCACGGCGTTCTCGGTGTTCGTTTCCGCCAGACCCGAGATGATGGGTATGCGGCCTTTGATTACCTCTTTCGCCGTATGCAGGACCGTCAGCTTTTCTTCCGGTGTGAGTTGTGCGTTCTCGCCCACCATACCCATCATCACCACGCCGCTGACACCATTCACGATCAGGCGTTCAAGCCCTGCGCGGATAGCCTCGATGTCGAGCGTGAAGTCGGATTTCAGTTTGGTGGTAACTGCGGGGAAGACGCCTTGCCAATTGATAGCCATGATCCATTCCTTCTCTAAAGTCGAGGGTCCGTGACGCCTCGCGCAACTTGTGTATATTGGATCCAAAGAAAGCGTTCAAAAAATACTGCAACGCCTGCAGCCCTCAAGAGAAACGAATTAGTATCCTGGATCCAATATTCATAATTAAAACACGAAATGAAACCGAAGATTCTAGAGGTTTACCCTAGACACCACGTCACGTTTTGCGACGCATGGACTTCAAAATGTAAGCCTGATCTGCAAGCTATTTTCAATATGGATAGCTAACCATAACTCCTACGAGCGAAGATAGATTTAATACTTGACGCAGATGAGGAGCGATCCGCCGCGGCCGATCACTGAACAGGACGACCATTGTCTGCGCACGGGAAAGTAAAAGTGCGCTGACGCGCATTAGCAGGATCACTGACGTACGCGGGAACGCACCTCTGGTGGATTATAGGAATGCGCGGCAAGCTCACCGGAGCGCGTTCTGTAATTTATGTGCGCTCTCAGCTTGCCATAAGGTACACGGGATGAAGAATTACAGACGAGGCTAGCGAAATCAGCGCGTGACCACCGCGTCAACAACCGACATGATCTGTTGTGCGGCCGTCTTGACGTGCTGCTCCAGCAGTTTGGCCCCAAGCTTCGCGTCGCGCTTCCTGCATGCCTGGACCAAGGCCATGTGCTCGGCATGCGACTGTTCGCGGATCGGCACCTGCACGGCCTGAAAGCGGAAATAACGGTCGCAGCGGTCATGCAACACTCGCAACATCTGCAGCGTGATATCCCGCTGCGCAGGCAGATAAAGCGTTTCGTGCAAACGCCAGTTCAGTTGCCCCCATACGCCCGAGTCCGCCTTGTCCATTTCCTTGACAAGCCGTTCCGCCTTGCCCATCTCGGCCTCGCTGATGCGCGGGATAGCTTCGGAAAAGATCCACGGCTCAAGACGCAGTCTGATGTCAAACGTCTCCCTCACTTCGTCTATCGACAGTTCGGAGACGTATGCGCCCTTGTGCGGGACATTGGTCAGCAACCCCTCTGCCGTCAAACGGGTGATGGCCTCACGGATAGGAACGCGGCTGACGCCGAGTTCCTCGGCGAGCGCTTCCTGCCGCAATGCCTCACCCGGAGCCAGGTCGCCGCTCAGGATTCGCTGCCGAACCGCCGTTGTGACGAGTTCGACTGTAGTTGGCCGGACAATCTTGCGCGTGCTTTCGTCCGCGATAACTTCGCTCATCGTGGACGCTTCTTTGGTACGACGTTTGGCGGCTACCGGGGGCATGATCAGTTTCAGTAAAGGATTGGATACAGTGGGCATGCTACCACGTCGCCGGCTTTCGGATACAAAATCCAATGGCCGACGCTGCATCACTGCAACGCTTTCCGTACCCACGCGCCGTTCTTCATCACGCCAGCGATGCGCTCACCCTGCCCGGCAAGGACACTGATATCTCTTAGCGGATCACCGTCAACAACGAGCAGGTCAGCGAAGGCTCCCGGGGCGACGACTCCAAGACGGCCGTGCTGTCCAACGATTTCGGCACCCACAACCGTGGCCTGACAGATCGTCTCGAAAGCACCAAGAATTTCTGAACGGATCGTCAGTTCATCGCTTTGATACTCGTGCATGTCGCCCAGCAGATCGCTGCCAAGACCCATTTTCACCCCGTTACGTTTGAGTAGCTCGAGCGCTTTCAGGCCCTGAATACGAACGTTCTCGTTTTTCGCGAGAGCACTTTCTGACACGCCGGCCTTCGCACCGACCTTGCTCATCGCGTCATAGGTAACGAGCGTTGGCACCGCAAACGCTCCAAACTCTGCCATGACAGCCGCCGCCTCGTCATCGATCAGGTTGCCGTGCTCAATCGTGCGTACCCCGAGCTTCACGACGCGAGCGATCGCCTTGCCTGTGTAGGCATGCGCCATGACATAGGTCTGGTGCGACGCGGCTTCCTCGACGATGGCCTTGACCTCGTCGCCGGAAAACTGCAGGTTCCCAATCGGATCTGTTGGCGATGCGACGCCACCCGACGCCATGATCTTGATGTGGTGCGCGCCGGCGCGCATCTCTTCACGGACAGCCTTGCGTACGTCGTCCACACCATCGACGATACGCCCGATTGCCCCGAGATTGCGGTGACAGCCACAGGGGTCGGGATCGGAGTTGTCGAAGCGCTCGCGGAAGTCACCATGACCGCCCGTCTGCGACAGCGCCTTACCGGCCACGAATAAGCGCGGCCCCGCGATCACTCCCTCCTCGATTGCACGTGAGAGCGCGTAGTCGGCGCCGCCGGCATCCCGCACGGTTGTGAAGCCCCGGTTGAGCATACCGCTCAGGATCGGTACCGCCCGCAAGACGGCAAAGGTGTTCGGCAAACGCCCGTTGTTACCGAGGTGCGCAACCGATGCAATGACGTGCACATGGCAGTCAATCATACCCGGCATGACCGTCTTGCCCCCAACGTCAATAACCTGCGCGCCATCTATCGACACCGGTTCGCGGGTGACGTCCTTGATGACCTCCCCGTCCACTACAATCGAATAGCGGGCATTGTCGTTTTCGTGATTCACGTCCAGGACGCGTGCGTTTTTCAAGATCAACATTTCAATTCCCCAGCTGATTTTTGAGCGACCCACCGGTCGCGGTAGATCACTTCAGCAAAAAGCCTTTGGCGAGCGGATCACGGTCATCGACAAAGATCGTGTTGTGTCCCGTCACCCGCGCCCACCCTTCAATGCTCGGAATAATCGCGTCGAATTCACCCACCTTGGCCGCTTCTTCCGGCACACCATTGAAGAGCGTTCCAATAATGCTTTCGTGAACAAAACGTTCACCAATCTTAAGTTTGCCCTTGCCGACCAGATGTGCCATTCGGGCGGACGTCCCAGTGCCGCAAGGCGACCGGTCGATCGCCTTGTCACCGTAGAACACAGCATTGCGAGCGCTTGCACCTTCGACCGTCGGTTCGCCTGTCCACATCACGTGGCTCAGACCACGGATTTCTGCCTTCTCGGGGTGAACGAACTGATACTTCTCGTTCGCTTTCTGGCGCAGGATCGGGCTCAGACGCTGAATATCCGAAGGCTTGAGTGTGTGGAGGCCACCGAAGTTTTTCTGCGGTTCGACGATCGCGTAGAAATTGCCGCCGTAGGCGACATCGAAGCGGATTTCGCCGAGCCCCTCAACGTCAACCGTCAGGTCCGTCGAGTGAAGGAATGATGGAACATTGATGAGCTGCACCGAGTCGACGTTGTCTCCGTCCATCTTGTAGCGCGAAACCACGAGACCGGCCGGCGTGTCCAGACGCAGCACACCGGGTTCACGCGGACGCACCAGACCGTGCTCGATGGCGGTTGTTACCGTCCCAATGGTGCCGTGGCCACACATCGGCAGACAGCCGCTGACTTCAATAAACAGGATGGCAACGTCACAGTCGGACCGGGTCGGCGGATAGAGGATACTGCCCGACATCACTTCATGACCCCGAGGTTCGAACATGAGCGATGTCCGGATCCAGTCAAACTCGCGTTCAAAATGTGCGCGTCGCTCGATCATGTTCGCTCCTTCCAGCCGCGGCGCGCCTTCTGCGACGACCCGGACCGGATTGCCACATGTATGTCCGTCGATGCAAAAGAATGTCGATTTCATAACCCTGCCCCATCCAAAATTACATACAAAAAGTAGCCCGGTGATGGCCACCTGTTCTATTCACCCAGATACGCTGCCCGCACCTTCGGATCATCCAGCATCTGCTTCGCGTCGCCGGACATCGTGACCAGACCCGAGTCCATCACGTAGCG
>NZ_JARESU010000282.1:0-4763 GCF_046027075.1 Paraburkholderia sp. RL18-085-BIA-A
GTCTGTCACCCTTGCGCTTTTGACGACCGCGAGCCAATGAGCAAGCTGAAAGATCTCGAATGGCTGTTCAACGATCGTCATTTCGACCGTGAAGTCATCGTCCTTTGCGTGCGTTGGTATGTGCGCTACAAGCTCAGTCTGCGCGACCTTGTCGAGATGATGGCTGAACGCGACCTGTCCCTCGCCCTGCATCGGCATAATGCGCAAACCGGCAGAGGAGATAGTGTCGTTGGCATGCCAACAATGTGACAGTACCCCCTCCACAGATCGCTGAGCACCGCTTCGAGCAGCGCCCCCGCTCTTGCGACGTCGCGTCCATTCCGAAAAGGCAAACAATCGCTTACTCGCCTCCTCAATCTTATCGCTGTTTTCAGCCGTGGCGGCCCGATCGGCACGCTGGGACACCAATGCCTGCGCGCTCTGAGTCGCGCCCTTGCCTCATCCGAATAAGCAAGTCTTTGGCGTTGACGGCAACCAGGTTACTTTCAGTGCAAAGGCAACGAGCGTTCTATACCTGAGAACAGTCTAATGCGAGCTTCGATAGCCGATACCGCATACTTGATTGCTTGCTCTTGAAGCTCTCGATCATTTCCCACCTGCCTCAGCAGGATGTTCAGGGCTGCAGGTCCATGCTCTCCGCCATCCAGTTCGATATGCCGGTTGAGGTAATGCCTGAAGTAGGCCATCTCAGTTTGTCCACCTAGGGCGGCTTGCAGACGCTCGAACATTCCTAGAATGACATCTTCTCGCCCGAATAAAAAATACGCCATTACCTCTTCCACACTTCCTGTCAGCGCAACACGCAAGGAGGTCAGGACGAAAGCCTGGACGTGTTCGGGAACAGCACACTCGCTCAAAGCGTGGGTTGGTGAGAGGCCCTGAAGTATTAGCCCGCAGAATGTTTCGAATTGTTTCGTGTCGGCACCCACTTCTTTCATAGCGCCAACATATAGTTCAAGGTGGCGTATCGGGGATCGGTCGGGGCCGATGTCACTTTCTTCGGCGAGAGTAATCTCATTGATCAGGCGCGCACCTTCTCGATCCTTTGAAGGCATCCAGGGTAACGATACGCAGGTCAGTTCGCGTTGAAGTCGCTTGGCCAGCGACATGAAATCCCATACGGCAAAGACATGTGCTCCCATAAACGACCGCAGGCTTTCGACGTTTGCGACTTTTCTGTAAATAGTGTGGTCCAGCAAGCGCCGCCTCGCTTCTGCCAGATCTGCATGATCATTTATCTGTAAGCCTCTATTGATCTCTTGGTAAGACATATGCCCTCCGACACGGTGGTGACAGAGAGCAAAACGCAGGAAGGTCATAGAAAATTCCGTTTGCGTCGTGTCAACAAACGAGTTCGAAACCAGACAAGCAGACATTCCGCAAAGTGTACCGATTAGCGCTACCCTTGACTTACCTGACCGAGTCGGTGCTTACCGGCATGGTCGGCGACTGGTATATGCGTTTCTGTATCGCGAAGAAAGCGGAGCTATCGAAGAGAAGTTGAATCTGAGGCTTGCTGGAACGGATGGCGTGAATGGCTCAACGAATGGATCGCTGAGCCGACTTTCGGTGACCAATCTCCTGCCCGCCAGATGCTATGCGGGAGGGCTTACTTCCACCGCCCTCCCACATAGCATCTAGGTTGTAGCTGCGAGCGCGTCGAAAACTGCGCCCGCATCTTCACTTTCATCTTCGATGCTCGTGGCCCGAATCGCGTCGTCGAGGACCGTAGCCAGAATCATCTGCCGCTGAAGCGCTTGAGAAGGAAATCTGATTTGTGCACGGAACACCCGGTCGCCGCGCCGGATAGCTCGCCCGCTCAGCGCGCATTGACCCTTGTCCATTGCTGTCGTGAGTCTCCAACGTTGCTCGGTGAACCTTCCGCGCGTGGCATCATGCAATGACAACAAAACGGTGTTCGGGTCCAATCGCTGCAACGCCGAGATGATGTCGCCGGATCTGGTGCAAATAGGGGCTGCGAATCGGTTAAAGTTGCCGGACTAACCGAAACTGATGGCCGAGGATGAGCAAGCTGAAGAGTCTGGACGAGTTGTTCGATGGCCGACATTTTGATCGCGAGATCATCATTCTGTGTGTCCGCTGGTACCTTCGCTACAAGCTCAGTCTGCGTGATCTGGTCGAGATGATGGCTGAACGGGGTTTGTTGCTCGCACACACGAGCAATCACTATCGCCCAGGCGGGCGGTACCACCAGTCATGATGATCCAGGTGTCGAAGCAGTCGTGTCCGATTCCGTTCACGGCGATCGTGACTCATCATCAGCGGCAGCGCGATAGCAATTGCTGTACGTCCAACTACCAGCCCAAGCCATTTTGCGCTCTGGCCGAGTTTTTCCTAGGGGGACACGGTTAACGACGGGATGGCCGCAAGACCCCCGCACCGCCACTACCCGTGCAGCCGCCCGGGCTTCCCGACCGGACGTCGTGGCTTGTACGCCCCGGTAGCTACTGCGGGGTGCAGCAACCCTCGGGTGGAATGCCGGTCGATGTGACGTGAGCCGTGACGCGTTATGCCGCCTCACTGCATATGCTGGCCGCCGTTGATCGCGATATTGGACCCCGTCACAAAACCGGCGTCGTCGGAGCAGAGGTAGACGACCAGCGATGCCACCTCTTCCGGCCTGCCGAGACGACCGGCCGGAATCTGCGGCAGGACCTTCGTATTCAGGATGTCCTGCGGAATCGCCGTGACCATTTTGGTCGCGAGGTAGCCCGGCGAAATGGTATTGACGGTGACGCCCTTACGCGCCACTTCCAGCGCCAGCGATTTCGTGAAACCGTGCATGCCAGCCTTCGCTGCCGCGTAGTTGGTCTGGCCGATTGAGCCCTTCGAACCGTTGACGGACGAAATATTGATGACCCGGCCCCAGCCACGCGTAACCATCTCTTCGCACAGCGCCTTCGTCATGTTGAAGACCGAATCCAGATTGGTGCGAATGACCGCGTCCCAGTTGACCTTGTCCATCTTCTTAAGCGTCATGTCCCGCGTGACACCCGCGTTGTTCACCAGAATGTCGACCGGGCCAACCTGAACCTGAACCTTTGCCGCACAATGCTGGCATGAGTCATAGTCGGTCACATCCACCTGATAGGCGCGGAACTTGTATCCCTGTGACTCCATTCTGGCAAGCCAGCCATCTGCACCCGTATTGTTCGGTGAGTACGTGACGACCACTGCATAGCCCGCGTCATGCAGTTTCTTGCTGATCGCTTCTCCAAGGCCGCCCATACCGCCTGTCACTACCGCGATTCGTTTCGTCGTACTATTCATCTATGGTCCTGTTGTCTGCGAGAGTCGTAAATTTCCGGTCGTAGCAGATAAAGCGCTGCTGCCACCGGCCTGCAGCAATGCGTCGCCGCCTCCCATGGGAACCCGGGGTAGGTGACTCGGCATTGCTTAAATCGCGCGGTTTTTTGTTGGCTTCCGATCCTGCACGAATGGAGTGCGGTTTGTTTGCGGTCTGCAACATGCGTCGCAGACGCACCGCTTCATATGAATTGAGTGATCAGGCGCGCTCGAGCGCCAGCGCGACACCCATGCCGCCGCCGATACACAGCGACGCCAAACCCTTCTTCGCATCGCGCTTCTGCATTTCGTGCAGCAGCGTGACGAGAATCCGGCAACCGGACGCGCCGATCGGATGGCCGATCGCGATCGCGCCGCCGTTCACGTTGATCTTCGACGTGTCCCAGCCCATCTGATGATTCACGGCGCACGCCTGCGCTGCAAACGCTTCGTTGATTTCCATCAGGTCCAGATCGGACGGGGTCCAGCCCGCGCGTTCGAGACAGCGGCGCGATGCCGGCACCGGGCCCATGCCCATCACCTTCGGATCAAGGCCCGAGGTGGCGTACGCCTTGATACGCGCGAGCGGCGTCAGGCCGAGCGCCTCCGCCTTCTTCGCCGACATCACCAGCACCGCCGCCGCGCCGTCGTTCAGACCCGACGCATTGGCCGCCGTCACCGAACCCTCCTTCGAGAAGGCCGGCTTCAGGCCCGCCAGCGATTCAGCGGTCACGCCGTGGCGCACGAACTCGTCGGTTGCGAAACGCAGCGGTTCGCCCTTGCGTTGCGGAATCTCGACCGGCACGATTTCGGCGTCGAAGCGGCCCGCCTTCTGTGCGGCCTCCGCCTTGTTCTGCGACAGTGCCGCGAACGCGTCCTGCTGTTCGCGCGTGATGCCGTATTCCTTCGCGACGTTTTCCGCCGTCACGCCCATGTGGTACTGGTTGTACACGTCCCACAGGCCGTCGACGATCATCGAGTCGATCAGCTTCGCGTCGCCCATACGGAATCCGTCGCGCGAGCCCGGCAGTACGTGCGGCGCGGCGCTCATATTTTCCTGACCGCCGGCCACCACGATATCCGCGTCACCCGCGACGATGGCGTTGGCCGCGAGCATTACGGCCTTCAGGCCCGAGCCGCACACCACGTTGATCGTCATGCCGGGCACGGCGCTGGGCAAGCCGGCCTTGATCAGAGACTGACGCGCCGGATTCTGACCCGACCCGGCCGTCAGCACCTGGCCCAGGATCACTTCGCTCACCTGCTCGGGCTTCATGCCGGCCCGCTCGAGCACGGCGCGGATCACCACCGCGCCAAGCTCGGGCGCAGCGATCTTCGCCAGCGATCCACCGAATTTACCTACTGCCGTACGGGCGGCCGATACGATCACAACATCAGTCATTTCCATATCCTCCGGGCATGTCGGCCGAATGCGCCGCAGCCCGTCAAGTTAAAAA
>NZ_JARESU010000283.1:0-4729 GCF_046027075.1 Paraburkholderia sp. RL18-085-BIA-A
GCCATCATCTATCCGCAGTTGCGCGACTTCATCCTCGAGCACAGTAATGCACCGAACGCCGTGAGGGAAAAAGCCGAAGCGCAGGCGTGATCTGCATCGATGAGGTGTGGGTGGCAGTCGACTTCGAACGATGATCACGTCATCAAGATGTCGTACACGTGTTCTTGCGAGTACCGTCGCCACCGATCGTCGCTTTACCTTGCGTCAACTGCAAGTCTGTTGTAGGTATTGCCAGCCTGGCTGGACCCGGCCTCCCACATGTTCTCAGGAGAGGTGGCCTGCAGAAAGCGCCCGCTTCGTGCAAACTCACGCCTTTCCCAACGAATGGTGCAAGGAATGAGACGTCTGAAACAGGGGCTTACCGCTATCACATTGGTATTTGGCATTGCCGCCGCGGCACAAGCGCAGCAGCCGTCTGCGGCCGGAGTTGCCGAGAGGTATTCTGAAGGGAACCTGCCACTTGAAAGCGGGCAGGTCATCAAGGACTTTTCGATCTCGTACGAGACACATGGCACGCTAAACGCCACGAAATCGAACGCGATCCTGATGGTCACTGCGATCGGCGGCAACCACCATCGACTCGATTACCTGATCGGCCCAGGCAAGGCGCTCGACACCGACAAGTACTTCATCATCACGACCGACGCGATCGGCAATGGTCTGACAACCTCGCCGTCCAACAGCGTCGCCCAGCCCGGCATGTCATTCCCGCATTTCCTGATTCGCGACATGGTCAATTCGGAATACCGCCTCGTTACGGGCAAATTCGGAATTACGCATCTGTTCGCGGTGGTTGGCGCATCAATGGGCGGCATGCAGACGTTGCAGTGGGGCGTCAGTCATCCTGACATGATGGACGCGCTGGTTCCGATCGTCCCGCTGGGACGTACGCCCGCATGGACCAAAGCCGTGCTCGATCTCACGCGTCAGGAAATCATGTCCGATCCTGCCTGGGACAACGGAAACTACCAACAGAACCAGCCGCCGCAAGAGGGCATGCGTCTGTGGGCCGGTACTATGGCGCTGATCACCCGCACGCCGCAGTTGCTCAGGAATACGATGCCCAAAAGTGACGACGCCAAGTCGTGGCTCGCAAAAACCGAAGATGACGGGTGGAAAAATTTTGATGCGCGAAACTGGGTTTATCAGACGTGGGCCTACGATGCGCATGACATCGGCACCACACCGGGTCTGAACGGCGACTACCATCAGGCTTTACGGTCGATCCGGGCGCGCACGCTGATTCTCGCCGGAGTTGGCGATCTGCTCAACCCGGAAGCCGAAGCAGTGGAAGCCGCACGCTATATTCACGGCGCGCAATTCGAAACGATCGAACCGCGCTGGCCTTCAGGTCATTTTTCCGCCGCCGGGGTCACCCAGCCTGAAGTGGATTTCCAGAATCAGGCCATCGGGGCCTTCCTCACCAAAGTCTACGCAAGCAGGGACGCGAATGACGTGCGCCAGGCGGCTGCGAACGCCCAGTGACGTGAACGCTGTATGCCTGCTGGAACGCTTATCCAGGTGCAATAGTGCTGGTCGCGTTCGCCAGGAGCTGGACAGCGAGATGGCGGCAGCGGCCTGAGCCTGTTCAGTAGCCAGTGCTGACCGCGGCGCGTGCCGGCGATGCCGGCGCCGCTATGCGGATCGATTGCAATTGAGGAAATGAAAGCGCCGTTCAGTGCTTAGCTGAACGGCGCTCCTTAGAAGTGGCCCCGGACAATTCGTTGCGTCTGCTGCCGTGCGCTGGCGCCGCAGAACTGCCCTTCGCCGAAATGCGCAGCATACCCCCGAGCGCCTTGCAGGCCGATTTGAGAGGGTTACGTCTCAATTTGCGGATCGCAGGCGTGAGTGGCCGCAATTCGTCGAGGTTCGGACGTCCGCAGCGGTTAGTCGAAGGGCAGTTGTGGGTCGATGCTGTTGAGAAAATCACGGCATGCAGTTTCCCCACCGCTGACAAGAGATCAACGTCATCTTTTGCTTCTGGCCATCCGGCGATCTTCGTCCGGCAGGTGGCGGGGCGAGACCAGCCGATTACGTCCAGCGCGATCCAGAAGGTGATCAAACGGGCCTGCTGTCGCATCGGCTTGCCGCACCACAGTGCTCACGCGCTTCGACACACCCTGGCATGCCGCCTGGTTGAGAACGGCAGTACGCTCAAGGAAGTGGCAGACGTGCTGCGCCACCGTTCGCTCAATACCACCCTGATCTACGCCAAGCTCGACACGGCGAAGCTGGCGGCTGTGGCCCTGCCGTGGCCTGGGAGCCAATCATGAGCGCACGGGTCAGCTTGCAGATGAGGATCGACAACTACTTTGCCGAACGGCACCGTTTGGGTTTCGAGTTGCGCTCGCGGAGCACGCTATTAGCCAGCTTCGCCCGTTATGTCGAGAGCCTGAATCATCGTAGACCGCTCACGACAGAGCTCATGGCGGATTGGGCACGACAGGATAAATGGCACCATGACACCCCTGCTACCTGGGCTGCGCGTTTAGCGATTGTTCGCGACTTCGCCCGCTACCTGAGGCAGTTCGAGCCTGACACCGAGATTCCGGAGGAACCCGTCTTCGGCCCTGAGCGGGCACGCGTCGCCCCGCACATCTTCCATGAAGAGGAAGTCGTTGCATTGCTGGCTGCGGCCCATCGGCTCGGGCCAAAGGGGAGTGTGCGCCCAGCGACGTATGAGACCCTGTTTGGCCTGATGGCCTCAACCGGGTTGCGAATCTCGGAGGCCATCCACCTACGCGATGCCGATGTTTCGCAAATCGAATCGTCCCTGAACAGTTCTTTGAAACCCGGGTACTCGTCTTCGCGCCTGTTGGGCAAGTATGCACCATGCCGCAGGAGATTCCTTCGAGCCCGCCCAGTGGTCATCGCGTGGGTAGGCGGACAGGCCCAGTCCTGCTATTCCTGTTGCCGGTCGAGAGCACCGGGACTGTCATGTCGTCCGCATTCAGCTTTGCTGCCGGCCATCGTATAGCGCGCCGCGTACCAAGCAGCGGATCGACCAGTGGCTCACGCTCGCCGCCCCATCGATCCATGCTCACGGGGGAGATCGCGAATGTTCACGAGACATTGAGCATTTAGCGGTAGCGGCTGATCAGACGTTAGCGGCGCTCACGGTGCATTTTCATATAACGTGCAAGAGCGCAGTGCGTATTTGCCTGCACGTGGTGCACGACATCGACGGCTTCGTTATCACGAAGCAGATGCACTGCGGCCATCTGCGCCAAGCCAGCACTTGCTTTGATGCATGATTAGCCGCGTGTCGCGGCAGCAGGCACGACATATGCAATATCGCCTCGCATTGCTTGCCGGATGCATCCAGCAAGCACTGAAACATAGCAGTAACTCCTTGATCACTTGCCTGCACGGACAAAGGCGTCCGTGCAGGCCCCGGCCAATGAAGCCCGCCAACCAGGCCAATCCTGGTTGACGGGCTTTGTTTGTTTACCGTTTCCGCGAATGTTTAACCCATGACGAAAAAACCAGATACGTTCGAAATTGCCGAGATGGGCGATGTCGTGCTGCAATCCGGCGCAACACTACGTGGCGCCAGGCTTGCCTACAAGACGCATGGCACCCTGAACGCCGCGCGCGACAACGCGATCGTCTATCCAACCTGGTACGGCGGCCAGCATGCCGACAACGAATGGCTGATCGGCCCCGGCCTGGCGCTCGATCCCGCACGCTACTTCATCATCGTTCCGGACATGCTGGGCAACGGCTTGTCCAGCTCGCCGAGCAATACCCCACCGCCCTACAACCAGGCCCGCTTTCCGGGTGTGACGGCGTATGACAACGTCAAGCTGCAGCACCGGCTCGTCACCGAAACTTTCGGCATCGAGACGCTCGAGCTCGTCACCGGCTGGTCGATGGGCGCATTGCAGGCCTACCACTGGGGCTCGATGTATCCGAGCATGGTGAAGCGCATGTTGCCCTCGTGCGGCTCGGCGCGGTGTTCGCCGCACAACTTCGTGTTCCTCGAGGGCGTCAAGGCAGCGCTCACCGCGGATGCAGAATGGAAAGAGGGCTTCTACGACAAGCCGCCTGCCCGCGGGCTGCGCGCGATGGGCCGCGTCTATGCCGGCTGGGGCTTTTCGCAGGCGTTCTATCGCGAAAAGCTGGCGATCAAGGCGCTCGGATATTCATCGCTGGAGGACTTCCTCGTGACGTTCTGGGAAGGCGGTTTTCTGGAAAGCGACGCCAACGACCTGCTCGCCATGCTGTGGACCTGGCAACACGGCGACATCAGCGCCAACCCACTTTACAAAGGTGATTTTGATCTCGCGCTTTCGAGCATCACCGCGAAGACCATCGTCATGCCGGGCCAAACCGACCTGTACTTTCCGCCTGAAGACAGCCAGTACGAGGTATCGAAGATGCGCAACGCCGAATACCGGCCCATTCCGTCGATCTGGGGCCATCAGGCAGGCGGCGCGGGTCTCAATCCTGTCGACGCCAGATTCGTCAACGCGGCGCTCGTCGACCTGCTGGAACGCTAGGCTCACAATCGCCCGACGGCCCACGGTCAGTGGGTCGCTATAGACATTGGTTGTACTAATCAATATTAAAAGGAGCTTTCGTTTTGACAAACGACGAACTGTCGAACCTGGATGCCGTCCGGATCGCGCATGCGGTCCGGACCCGAGAGCTGTCCGCGATCGACGTGGTTAAGGCCGCGCTTGCGCGTATGGACGCGCTCGAGCCGTCCGTGCATGCATTTTGTACC
>NZ_JARESU010000284.1:0-4650 GCF_046027075.1 Paraburkholderia sp. RL18-085-BIA-A
GAACCAGTATTGGCGCTGCTGTCGCCGCTGGAAGCGATACTGATTCCGCCGGTGCCAGTGTCACTCGTGCAGATTACATCGCCGTGGACGGTGGTGTAGCAGTTCTGGCCGCTAACTGTGTTGCTTCCCGAACTGCTGTTGCCTGAAATTGTGGTGGTGCCGCCTGATCCGCTGTTAGAACCGCTTGACGCGGTTATCCCACCCGAGCCCGACGATGACGATGAGCCCGACGCACTTCCTGTCGAACCGCCGTTACCCCCCGCCGCGGTTCCGCCGCCGTTCGAATTCCCGGAAGAGTTCGAATTGTTACCTTGGTTGTCGCCCTGATCGTGGTTCATCCACCATCTATCAAAATGACGATGAAAATCATGGTGCGACCCCTCCCAATCGCCCCAGCTTTGCGCATTCACGGACGAACTGATGGAAAACAGCAGAATGGCAAAAAGAGCGCTTATAAATAAGCTTTTGCGTGCAACACCAGTTGGCATTTTCATCTTCCCCCACGATGCTTATTATATTTATAGTTTTTATAAAATGTTATTAAAAATCCACTCAGTTTGATAATTAGTAAAATTAAAGGAAGCCAACACACATAAATCGTTAACAGATTACAGAGAGTGTCTGAATAGAGGCCAGACCGGAGGCGGAATAGAAAGAGGGGCCGTAAGGCCTAATGCCGTTCAGTTAAGCGACTGAACGGCATTTTTTGTTGGCTGCTCAAAGTAGTTGTAAACCGGGCGTGGCGGTGTTAACTTGCATCGCCATGCTGGTTGATGATCTGCGCCTTCTTGTCGACTCACAGCCACCTCTCGAATGGGGACGGCTGGGCCAGCATCTGCCGTACGAATGGATCGAGTCTGCAGTGCAGGCGAATGGCAGTGCCAGCGTTCGTCGGCGTCGGCTCCCCGCGCAGCAGGTCGTATGGCTTGTGATCGCGCTCGCGCTGTACCGGCACCAGTCGATCAGCGAGGTCGTCGATGAACTGGACCTTGCGTTACCTGTGGCCGACGCGTCGTTTGTCAGTAAGAGCGCCATCACCCAGGCACGGCAGCGCGTCGGCGCGGCGCCACTGGCGTGGCTGTTTCACGAATCAGCCAGAAACTGGATTGCGCAGGATCAGGACCACTATCTCTTCAAGGGATTCTCGCTGTTCGCGATGGATGGCACCACGCTGCGCACCGCCGACAGTGCCGCCAATCGCAGGCATTTCGGCGCCTCTGCTGCCGCTCATGGCCGCATAGGCAGCTATCCGCAACTGCGCGCGGTTACGCTCACCGCGCTTGCCACGCATCTGGTGCGCGATGCTGTGTTCGGGCCTTACGACATCAACGAAATGGTCTCGGCGCGCGAGCTCATTGCTCGTGTGCCGGCCAATTCCATCACCGTCTTCGACCGGGGGTTCATGTCGGCCCAACTCCTGTGCAATCTGGTCTCGCACGGCGAGAACCGGCATTACATCATTCCGGCCAAATCCAATCTGCGGTGCGAGGTCGTGAGCGGGGGCGACGGTGACCAGATCGTGCGTATGCGCGTCTCACCGCAGGCCCGCGCGAAGTGCCCGGATCTGCCCGAATCCTGGCAAGCGCGCGCTGTGCTCGCCGTGGATGCAAGTGGGCGCAAACGCACACTGCTGACGTCCCTGACTGATCGAAGACGTTTCAAGGCTGCCGACATTGTGGCGTGCTACGAGCGTCGCTGGCAGATCGAGACCAGCTACCACGAGTTCAAGCAGTCGATGCTGGGCATGGAGCTGACGCTTCGCAGCCAGACCGTGGAAGGCGTCTATCAGGAATTCTGGGGCGCACTGATCGCCTATAACCTGGTACGTCTGGAGATGGCCAAAGCCGCGCTGGCGGCCGGACACGCCCCCGATGAGCTGAGCTTCATCCGCACGTTCCACACCATTCAGTACGAAATGACATGGGCAGCCGTGACGCGCTCGTACGGCAAACTGCCCGCGCTGCTCAAGCGCCTGCGCGAGCGGCTCAAACAGCTTCCCAATGAGAAACGGCGCGGGCGCAGTTGCGCTCGGGCCGTCAAATCGCGACCGTTTCGTTACACCGTTCGAGTCCTCAAAAGAAACCTTAACTGAACGGCATTAGGCCGTAAGGCCCCCTTTTCTTTTTTTCAATTTCACAAGCAAACTTGTTTACAATTTTACAAAATTGCCGGATGACAGATCGACCACCCCACCGTGCGGTTCCCCTTTCCCGTTTCTGGAATTGTTCTCCATCAGGCGCACGATCGAGGGGCGGCCGTGGCAAATCCGGCAATGCAGGCTTGGCAGGATATCGCCGATGGTTGTGGTGCAAATTCCGGCGCCTTGGTCTGTTACTCTCGAGCTTTTGACGACCACGAGCCAATGAGTAAGCTGAAAGATCTCGAATGGTTGTTCAACGGGCGTCATTTCGACCGCGAAGTCATCGTCCTTTGCGTGCGTTGGTATCTGCGCTACAAGCTCAGTCTGCGTGATCTTGTCGAGATGATGGCTGAGCGCGGCCTGTCCCTCGCCCACACTACGATCCTGCGTTGGGTGAAGCGCTACACGCCGGAGGTCGTCAAACACTGGAATCGGTTGGCTACGACAGCCGGTCAGTCGTGGCGAGTCGACGAGACCTACGTGAAGATTCGCGGCAAATGGGCCTATCTCTACGGGGCCGTTGACCGGGCGGGAAAGACGATCGATTTTCGCCTCAGCGCCAGGCGCGATGTGGCGGCAGCAAAGGCGTTCTTCGCGAAGGCAATCAGGACTCAGGGACGCGCTCCTGAGACGATCACGCTGGACGGCTACGCGGCATCTCATCGGGCGGTCCGCAAGATGAAGACCGACGGGTCGCTACCCAGGCGAACGGAATTGCGATCCTCGAAGTATCTGAATAACCTGATTGAGCAGGATCACCGCCACATCAAATCACGGGTGAACGTGATGCTCGGGTTCAAGCGGTTCCGCAGCGCCGCCGTTATCCTCTCCGGCATCGAACTGATGCATCGAATTCGCGAAGGCCAGTTCGATCTCACCAGCATGCACCTCAAAGATACCGCTTCGCCCTCGATCTGGATGGCGGTTCTTTCAGCTCGATGAGGTATCCGAAGCAAGAGCGATTTCTCGCCAGCCCACCGAGTTTGCACCACAACCGCCGCAAGCGGGAAATTGGTCTTTGGAGATGGCGCCATCGCGATCCGAGATGGGGCGTATGTGCGGTGTGTCGAGTTAAGAGGCGCGCGGTAGAATTCCGGCGATACAAAGTCCTTATGAGGATATTGTGGTTCTGATGTGATCGACGGCTCCCGCTACGCAGCGAGAGGTTTACGCCAGAGTAGAGAGGTCGTGATATCCACGGCAAAGGAGCGTTCATCACGAAGATAGTGACTGTTGGACTGGATCTGGCCGAGAATGTGCTGCAGGTTCACGCAGTGGATTTGCAAGGCCAAATCGTTGTACGCAAACAGCTGAGACGCACGGATGTACTTCGGTATTTCGCAGCGCTCGAACCGTGTGTCATTGGCATGGAAGCGTGCGGCTCGTCGCACTACCGGGCCGGGAACTCGCGAAGCTCGGACACACTGTTCGACTAATCGTCCCGCAGTTCGTCCGACCTTACGTAAAGAGCAACCAGACGGATGTGGCCGACGCCGAAGCAATCTGCGCGGCGATACAACGACCCCACATGCCCTTCGTACCGGTCAAGACGCAGGCGCAACAGACAATTCTATCGCTGCATCGCGCACGCGCCGGACTGGTCAGATCACGCACAGCACTGGCCAATCAGATTCGTCGACTTCTGGGTGAATTCGGCATCGTGCTGCCACAAGATATCCCGCTGCTGGGGCAGCGGGCCATAGCAGCTCTTTCCAGTCGCGATAGTGAGCCTTGCGAGCCATTCCGGGCGTTAATCCAGATGCTTGTTGAGCACTTGCACGAACTTGGCAACAGGGTGACTGAACTGGAAGGACGTATCCGCGCGATCCATCGTACGGATGCGCCCGGCCAACTTCTCGAAACCATACCCGGAATCGGCCCGCTCACCGCATCGGCCCTGGCAGCCTCAATCGACAACGCTCGAGCCTTTCGCAGCGGCCGAGAACTTGCTGCATGGCCGGGTCTGGTCCCGCGCCAGCATTCCTCAGGCGGGACACCGCACCTGCTGGGCATCAGCAAGCGCGGCGGTAAAAAAGAAGATCAGGCGCCAGGTGGGCGCTCCCGGAATCGGCGGGACTTCGGCTGGAAACGGTGGAGTAGGTGCTGGTTGTATGAGGAACTGAAGCTGTTCAACGGCTATCGTGTTCGTCGTGCTGCCGCACCGAAAGCGCGCCCAGCATGATAGGTCCCACAAATCTTGACATGAAGCACACAGGAGAGCGTAGTGCCGGAAATCGGCCCGCTGCGTTCGACGTGGCGTGAGCTGGAAACGTGACCATGGTTGCCGGATTGCGGGCCATCGTCAAAGCGGTGGAATCACCACCGGCGCCTATCGGTGCGCGCGCCAGTTCTCGACCCTACCTGCGAGGGCGTGCGGGTGCGATTCCCGTGGGCTACTCACCTAAGGACAGATGAAGTGGGCTCGCGGAACCCATCCGTCCGCCGCTGATCAATTTTACGACCACGCAATATGAGCAGTACTTCGCATATCGACTTCACTCGCCCCTCGA
>NZ_JARESU010000285.1:0-4576 GCF_046027075.1 Paraburkholderia sp. RL18-085-BIA-A
ATTGTTTCGTCTGGCGTTGTTGGCCAGAGAGGAAACCGGCTGTTCCGTCAGCCGTAACCTACCGGTGCATGCGGGATTGGTAACGAGCCGGTGTGAAGCCACTGGGACAACGTAACCCGCTCATTGAGCGACGGCGATCTCGCGAGAGAATGTTGTTGTCTGCCAGCGCCGCGGCGGATGGGGTGCAAGGTTGGGCAGTATGGTTAGCGAATGCGAACTGCTGATAAACGTCGTGATCAGTAGCAAGCCAAAGGCGCTGTCAGGCTTGAGCCAAAAGGCATACAGTTGGCTGTCCCTCTCATACGTAGGGACACACGGACTAACGACTGTCGGCGAAAAGGCGGAACCTAACCTGCTCTTGTCCTTTATGCGGAACACAGTAAGCCCGATTGTCCGCCAGCGTCGCAGTTCATCGCGGTATCTGGCAGGCAACCCGCAAGGGAAGCTGTTGGTCGAGCGGGTAAGAGAACGCGGAGAAAACGAACGGCGGCCTGTAATGGGTCGCATAGGGGTTCGAGTTTTGCCCCGACCTGAAAGGGTGCAGACTTCCGCGTGGTGCAGTTGTCGCAGACCAGCGTTTTAGATTCAACGAGGGGCAGCTTGTGAGTGACCGGTGGGGCTACGGTTCAGCGCCTCTCGCCGCAGCAATGAGGTGAATCAACGACGTGACGTTTGCGAAGGTCGTATGAAGGCTGGTATGACCGGCGTCAGTATGACGTTTAATGCTGTGCTCGAGCTGTATGCGGGGAAACTCGCACGTACAGTTCCTCGGGGGCCGCGTTTCCGAGAGGAGACGTGGCTACCCAATTATCCGGCCGACCCGACCCAGCAGGTTTCGCACGAAACCATCTACACGGCCATCTACGCCCAGCCGCGCGGCGAACTGCGCCGTCAGCTCATTGCCTGCCTGCGCCACGGCCACAGCACCCGTATGCCGCGCACACGCGGCACAGACCGGCGCGGACAGATTCCGGATATGGTCAGCATTCATGTGCGCCCGCCCGAAATCGACGACCAACTGCTGCCTGGTCATTGGGAAGGCGACTTCACCAAGGGCGCTGGCAACCAATCTTCGGTAGGCGTTCTGGTCGAACGGACCAGCCGCCTGGTGCTGCTTGCGAAGATGGAAGGTGCCACCGCCGCTTCAGCGTTGGCGGGCTTCTCTGCCAAACTCAACTCGATTGCCGCGCCCTTGCGACAAACCTTCACCTACGACCAGGGCAAAGAAATGTCGCGGCATCAAGAACTCACTGCTGCCACTGGCGTGCGCGTCTACTTCTGCGACCCGCACAGCCCCTGGCAGCGCGGGACCTGCGAAAACACCAACGGATTGCTTCGTCAATATTTGCCTAAAGGCACCGACCTATCGGTCTACAGTCAGGACGAACTCGACGCCATCGCCGACAGCCTAAACAGCCGGCCTCGCGCGACTCACGCGTTCCATTCTCCATTCGAGGTCTTCGCCGCCACGCTCGCCTCAGCGAGCCAACCTCACGGTTCTAAACACTAGACTCGCGTGTTGCACTTCAGTTTGAAACCGCCCTGTCTATCTGAAGCGCTCTCGTCTTGCCTGTTCGCGCCGGAGCAACGGTGCATACCCGTGTAATTCCAGCAGTGCGATATCGAAGGCGCGATCCGTCCTGTTGTTTATGGACAAGTGCGCCGGTGTGTCGCGAACAATCTGCACGACCCGGATTTGTCCCCTGACAGCGTGTTCGCATCGCGGCATCTCTCGCGCGCCAGCGTGTACCGTCTACTGGAGCATGAAGGCGGGCTGGCCGCTTAGTATATCCGCAGCCGCAGGCCGCGAATGGCGGCCGATGAGCTGGTCCGCTTTCCGCATATGGCAGTGCAGGAGATCGGGGTTTCAACGATGCGTCGAGCTTTACACGTGCATTCCGTCCGTGAAGAAAAAACCGACGCAATAGACTGGACCTCTCGGCGCCTATACGCAGATTTAAGTTGCAGATGTGCTGTCGCGGAATGTATCGTCCCGACGGCTACTAGCCCGCTACGGGGTCGATAGCGCCTGTTTAAAGCCCTCAGGAACCGGTCGGGCTGTGAGGACCGACCGGTTCCCGGGTTTTGTCTGCGCGCTCCGTCAAGCTCCTCGAAACTGAAAAGCTCCTCGACACTGAACTCCTATGAAACCTCATTGCATCGATCTTTATAGCGACACCCAGACCAAGCCGACGCCCGGCATGCGTGCCGCCATGGCCCAGGCGGTGGTCGGCGACGAGCAATCGGACGACGACCCGACCACCCTGCAACTGTGCGCAAAGGTGGCGGACCTGCTTGGCCAGGAGGCCGGCGTGTTCATGCCATCGGGTACCATGTGCAACCTGGCAGCCATCCTCACCCACACTCGGCCAGGCGACGAACTGATTTGCGACCATCAATCGCACATCTATGGTACGGAAGCGGCGGGTTCCGCCGCGCTCGCCGGGGTATCGATTTGTGCGCTGCCGTCGCCGCACGGCATCTTTGACGCGCAGCAGGTGGTTCATGCCAAACGGCCACGTACCCGAACCGCACCCCGCTCGACCCTGCTCGCGGTCGAACAGACCACCAACTTCTCCGGCGGCGCCATCTGGCCCTTGCCGCAACTGCGGGCGGTGCGTGATGCGGCCCATTCACACGGCTTGAAATGCCACATCGACGGCGCCCGGCTGCTAAACGCGACCGCAGCCACCGGCATCGCCGCCGTGGACTACGCCGCCGGTTGGGACAGCGTGTGGATCGACCTCAGCAAAGGGCTGGGCTGCCCCGTGGGAGCCGTACTGTGTGGCAGCGCCGACTTTGTGCGTGACGCCTGGCAATGGAAATACCGCCTGGGCGGCGCAATGCGGCAATCCGGCATACTGGCCGCCGCGGGCCTTTATGCCTTGGAGCACCATATCGAGCAACTCAAGGCCGACCACGCGCACGCGCAATCGATCTGGCGCACGCTGTCGGCCTGCGATCTGTTCCGCTTCGACCCGGCGCAGCCGAGTTCAAACATCGTGCGCTTTACCTTCGACCCGGAATCCATAAACGCCGAGACCTTCGCCGAGCGTTGCCTGTCCAAAGGTGTGCGGGTGCGTGCGATCGGGGGCAACTTCATTCGCGCCACTACGCACCTTGACGTAACTGCCGAGGATACCGAGACGGCATCGCACATCATGCTGTCCGTCGCGCGGGCGATGGTCAAACGCGCCTGAGGAACGGACGCATGTCGATGCGTTCACGAAACGCAGCGTCCGGAGAGAACGGGACGGCGAGCGCAACGCCGATGCCTTCCCGCGGCATTGTTACGGTCACCGGATTGTGCCGGCCGCGTGATGCGATGAAGAGTCAGTAAGGCATCCGCGTTCCTGGCGTCGGAGGACAGCAGCGTCGTGAACGGCATCGAATTGTTTGTCGACGGTGGCGCCGCGGAGATCGGAGATGCTTCGAGCCAAGGCGCACGCTGCGCAACTAATTGGTTGCGTATGCTCTCGGGCCATGTCAGCGTAGATGCGACTTACGGTGGCGTATTACAGGCGGCAAATGGCTCAACAGACCGATCGCATCGAGAAGAAGATCCTGCTTCGCGCGCCCGTGCGAACGCGTATGGCGGGCTATGAGCGATGCGAAGCAATTCGGCAGGTGGCTCGGCATCGAGTTCGACAGTGCTTTCGTCGCCGACTCCCGTCTTACCGGGAGGATCACCCCGACGACCGTCGATGCTGAAGGCGCGGACTCGCAGGAACCCTATTCGGGAAAGGCGTTCGAACTCGACGTCGAGCGCATCAAACCTATGCGACTATTTCCTTCCGGTGGCATCCATTCGCCGTCGATCCGAACCTCGACTATTTAAAAGAGCCCACCACGCTCGTCGTCATCGAACTGGTAGAGGTACCGGCGGCTCGGCGTTGACGATCACCGAATCCGGTTTCGATCAGATCCCCCTCACGCTCCGCGCCCAGGCAGGCATTCACGATGAATGAACAGGGCTGGGCCGCCCAGACGACGCTCATCAAGAAATACCTTCACGGCATACCCTGACGAAAAGAGCGGGTGAGCATGCCACGATGGCGCTCCTCCAAGTCCGTCGGCGTTTCCGGAGCTGCCGCAGTATTCACAGCCCTTGGCGACCAGACTCTCCTGCAGATTGTTGCCCGGCTGTGTGAGGACGGCCCGCTTTCGATCGTACGTCTGACCGATGGCTCAAACGTCTCTCGTCAGGCGATCACAAAACATCTGACGCGCTATCGAACGTTGGCCTCGCACGAAGCCAGCGCGCTGAGTGCGAACGCGTATGGAAGCTTCAAAGCAAGCAATTGGCCGAAGTGCGCCGATATCTCGACATAATCTCGGCACAATGGGACCAAGCGCTCGCCCCGTCTGGTGTTGTTCGTCGAGCAGGAGCAGCGGTGAACGGCGCGGTCGCGCTACGGGGGGGGCCGGTTGGTTGATCCGCTAACGGATCGTGCCTTTTTGGAACCCGCGAACGGAGTAACCCCGGTATGCCGACGGCACCCAGCGACTTATGTCGGCGGGTTGCCGCGCGCCCGCGATGTGGCAGCTTTACATCTTCACGATGTCCAGCAGCTTC
>NZ_JARESU010000286.1:0-4545 GCF_046027075.1 Paraburkholderia sp. RL18-085-BIA-A
CGCACGCGATGCGTCCTATTCAAACAGCTTCAGGGCGATTCCCGTTGGCCGGCGTTTCCGGCTCCAGCTCGAACCGGAAAATTGGACTCGCATTTCCGGCACGCTCTCTGCCCGCATTTGCAGTCCGGACAAATACACCTACGGCTATCTGAATTCCGCCGGATATTACACCGTCCGTCTGGATGCCGATTTCGGCAACTGGCCGAAGGGCGGTGAGAGCGTACCGCTGCGCCTGGCGAAGCCTTTCGCGGGCAAGCTGCAAACCGGGATGCACTTCGTCGCGCTGGATAATGACGAGGCGGTGATTTCCTTCCGGGACGGCGACCCGGACAAGCCCGAAATCACAGCCTTCCACCATCACAGCCAGGCGCGCGACCTGGTAACGAACGACCGGCGCTGGCTCTCGCGCAACGTGATCCGCACGCAGAAGAACAACAAGATTCGCTTTGAGGACTGGTCGGGCCAGGAAGGCATCAAGGTCAGCACGGAGCACTCCGGCAAGTCGCAACTGAATCTCGGCTACCTGGTGAACAGCAAGCTCGAATACCGGGGCGAAGGCTATGAGCTGAGGTCTTCGGGCTGGGGGGCGATCCGCGCGGGCAAGGGCGTGATGGTCACGACCTACGACCGTCCAGGCGCGAGTGGCAAGCAGCTTGACATGCAGGAAATCATTGCCCAACTCGAAAGCGCGCTGGAGCTTGCAAAGGCGCTGGCGGGTTCCGCCAGCAGCGCGAAGGCCGAGCCTGCCGACACCTGTGAGCAGCAGCAGATGAAGGAGGATTTCGACGGTCTGAAAAAGCCGGGACTGCTGATGAGCACCCCCGCCTCGGCGGGCATCGTCGCGGGCCAGGGCATCCAGTTCGCGGCGCAGGACAGCATCAACGCCGTGGCTGGGAAGAACGCTGACTGGAGCGTGCTGAAGCGCTTTACCGTCGCTGCGGGCGAGAGCATTTCGCTGTTCGCACAGAAACTCGGCTTCAAGGCTTTTGCTGCCCAAGGCCCCGTCGAGATTCAGGCCCAGGGTGGGCCGCTGTCGTTCATTGCGGACAAGGATATAAACGTTGCGAGTGTCAACGGAAGAGTGAGTGTCGTCGCGAAGAAGGAACTCATTCTTGAGTGTGGTGGCGCGTTCATCCAGTTCAAGGACGGCAGCATCACGCTTGGTGGTCCGTTCGACTTGTTCCTCAAGACCATTACGGTCCAGAAGAAGGGCAAGGCGTCGATGCACCTGCCGTTGCCGGTGATGCCGGTACCTCAGAGTTCCGGACCGTATAGCTTGCGATTCGATTTATCGGGAGCGTCCGCAGATGGAGGAATATCGGAAAACGCGTCGTACCTGATAAAAGTCGGCAAGAATATTCAATATTGCGGAACGCTCGACGAGGATGGCATGACTGGAAGAGTTTTCACGGGAAAGGAAGAGAAAGTTCAGGTCAGCGTGAGAAACGGCGATTGGTCTCACCATATGGACTCGGTCAACGATGACCTGTTCGCTGACGGAAATGAAGTAGAGGAATGATGCGAGATTGTAATAAAAAAATGCGCTCTAACGCCTTCGCTGGAATTTTATCGTTACAGGCTCGGACCAGATTTCTTTGGGTAGTTTTGTTTTGCCCATTGACATTTGGTTGTATTGCCCAAAGTCAGTTGCCTGTTCCGGAAAACGTCACTCCGGCAAGCTCGGGATATAAAACGGAGATCTTCAACCTCGTAGATCCGGATGGAGATCAATATGGGACGGTGATTGGCGGGGCGGTGTCAGCAGCGCTTGATGGCTTTCTGAATCTATCTGGCTTGGATGTGCAAATGCTTCGAAAGCGATTGCTGAGTGGTCCTGCGACAGAAGGATCGCTTTGGAAAATAGGCCAGTCTCGTGAGTGGCTCTACCACATTTGCCAAGCGAATCAGTGCAACGTCACGAATGTTGCTCTGCTTTACGACGAACAGACCCATCGCGCGGCTGGGCGACTGCTATATCGTTGCACACCAAAATGGCTCGGGAACCCAAGCGATGCAGAGAAGGCGTTGATTGAGAATAAATATCCGATCAGGATCGACGCGGACGACGTCCGAATTTTTTGCAGGAAGGATTGAATTATGAGTAAAGGCGGAATTCGAGAGTTCCTGAATGCTCTCGCTCAGAGCGAGGGGGGAGGCGACTATAAAGTCATTAATAAGTTCGGGTACGTTGGGAAATATCAATTCGGCGAAAGTGCGCTAATCGACCTTGGCTATTACGTATCGGACGGCTCATCGCCGTGGGTCAAGATGCCGGATGGTCATGAGGTATTCAGGTATCAGTGGAACGGGAAGTGGACCGGAAAGGATCGAATCAGCAGTCTGGAGGATTTCAGGAATTCTCCGGACGAGCAGGACGTTGCTGCCGTGGCATGGGTTAGGTTGCTGTGTTCTCGAGCCCATAAAGCTGGCGCTGATAAATATGAAGGAAAGGTAATTTCCGGCATGAAAGTTACCCATTCCGGAATGGTTGGCGCGGCTCACCTAAAAGGGTTTGGAACCGACAAATATCCCGGACTTATGCAATTCCTTACTTCGAAGGGGAAACAGGACCCGGAAGACGCGAACGGTACATCAGTTTCAGACTACATCGAGAAATTCAACGACTACGACCTCGGGTGCTGTTCTGGAACTTTGGACGTTAAGTTCGTTGACAAGAAGAAACGACCGCTGTCGGGCGTGAAATATGAGGTGAAATCAGATAGTAAAGTTTTGCAGGAAGGTCATAGCGATTCTTCCGGGAAAATCAGTCAGCCCCTCAAGAACATTTCGTTCACTCAGATGTTGGAACTTTGGGTGATGGAAGGAGAGGTGGAAGCGAATTCAGAAATGGCCTGGAACGGAAGTATTTCCAGCTCATTGTCCTCTTTGACACTGATTAGCCCAAATAGTAAACACGAAGCGAAGACAACCGCGCATTCTGGTGCACCTGGAGATCACCGCCGGAATAGCAAGCTGGATACATACACTGTCCAGTACGGTGACTCTCTATGGAAAATCGCCCACGAGCACGGCACGAGCGTTGCCGCGATACGGCGCGTGAATCCCGGTCTGGACGGCAACATAATTAAGCCAGGACAAAAAATCAAATTGCCATTGACGGGGCCAGCATCGAGCGGGTCTTCACGTGCTTCGTCGTCACCTGCTTCGACTTCGACAACGGATCCTTCGACCGCTGCGCCTTCTGCAGCGACACCTGCCACACCAGCATCCTCAGGAAATCAATCGGATTCCCAGCAAGCATCTCAGGCACCGAATCAGGTGAAAGTGACCCGCAACGACAACGGCCATCCTGTTGGAGTGGCGGAGGCGGCAGACGACTCTGCTCCCGAGGGCGACCCCAAGCAGAAGATGTTTGAGATTCTGCGTAGAGACGCAAAGTACGGAAAGAAAAACGCAGGTTTTAGCGGCCCTGTCGCGGCGCAAAACGCGAAGCAAGGAAGGCCGATCTATAGCGTTGAGAAGGCTCCTGGCGTGTCGACCTTAGAGTGCTATAAGTATGTGAAGATTGCACTCTTGGCGTCGGGTCTGGTGGATTCGTATCTAGCCCAAGTCGAAGCAAAAGATGCTGGAATCGATCTTGAAAACGCGGGATTCAAGAACATTCTTTCAGATGCCTCCTATCACATCGCCAGTCCCTACGACGCGCCGGAGGGTGCCGTGATTGTCTACGGCACAACTGACGGCACGAAGCACGGTCATGCCGAAGTGGTACTTCCTGGACATTTGTTTGCCAGCGATTACATCAGCCCAAATAGCAGGGTGATGCGAAAGGGTGAGCCACCCACTTTGATAGGTAAGGGAAGGAAGGTGATAGGAGTTTGGGTGAAATGAAGTCGATAGATTTATTTTTCATCTGTGGTGCCGCACTCTCTTGCTTCGGTAATCTTGCCAATGCTGGTCAAGGTAGCCATGACCCGTTCGTTGAGTTTCAGAGTCGGTTCGGAGGTAACCAAGAGTTCGTTTGCATGGGTAATAGTGGGAACAGACTCTCCGTTAGCGTGAGCGTACCTCAAGCGGATTCCGATCAGATGAGGGTGATTCCTCACTCGGAATGGGGCGAAGTTCTGTCAATATACCTGTCCAAAGGAGACGGTGCGCCTATCGATTCGTCATGGGGGGCACCGAAATTCGATCACTCAATGAAGTTCATGTCGATTCAGTTGCACGACGGCAAGACTCTCATTTTCGAGAGATTTCGAGATATTCCTGATCCTGATGCGGATGAACGACATTTTGATCATAGGCCGTATTTCGACCTGACAATCGACGGAGGGAAAAAAATGCCTTGCAGCCAAGTTATTAACTTACCTTGACGCTTGAGCGCGAGGTATTGCGTCGTAGACAATTTTGTGATTGATGTCATTCGTTTCGGATACAAAACCGACTTCGCCGGTGATGTCGTCACCGCGCTAGAGACAATGCGCTATGAAGGCGTACCCGCTGCCCGTATGGCTTTGTTAGCGATGGAGCAGACGTGACGAAGTCGCGAACAGTGTCAATATTGAGGGGGTAGTGAATGGGTGA
>NZ_JARESU010000287.1:0-4479 GCF_046027075.1 Paraburkholderia sp. RL18-085-BIA-A
AGAGCGGCCTGTTCCTAGTGGGTTTCTAGATTTTGGTGCCAGACCTCTCATGCGCCCCTCGTCCCTGCAGACAGCAAGACTGTGCGCCCGCACGATCTAACTAGATGGCGACCGACGGCACGCTCTTCATGCAACGCAGCGCAAACATCGAACGGCTGTGACGAATACCTGATATGCGGTACAGCTTCTCGCGCAAAAATCGTTCATATCCCGCCGTGCCCTGCACCGCCACCTTGATCAGGTAGTCGTATTCACCTGAGATGAGGTATGCATCGAGAACTTCCGGCAACGCGGCAAGCTCTTCCCCGAAGCGCGCTAGTACTTCGTCCTCGTGCCGGTCCAAGGTCACCTCGATCAGGACTGTATCGGAGAGCCCAAGCTTTTCCTGATCGATCAGCGCAACGTATCCGCGAATCAATCCGATCTCCTCCAGATGTCGGGTGCGGTTCCAGCACGCTGTCGTCGACATCCCGACAAGCTCCGCCAGTTCGGCATTCTTCAATCGCGCATTACGTTGCAGTGCCCGCACGATGGCGCGGTCCTGCTTGGTGAGTGACAGACTTGAGTCGTTCATGACGTGTGGACAGAATTCGAGGAATTGATGGATGACGGGAACGATCATCCGCTGTAAACCATTATTTCACCAATTTCAGGAAGCCGCTTCGCAGGGCTCCGGGCTAATATTTCCACACGCTTTCTTGTTGAGTTTCCGGTTCGCAGAATCGCACCGATCGAACCGGCTCTATTGCCCACGAGGCGGATAGGGAAGCGCTGTCGACCCCAAAAGGGTCGAACCATGGCAACCGTGCAGTTGACGGCACGGACGCCATATCCGGTTCATGAAAGCGTCATCCCCACAAAGGTGAAATATGTCTTCCAGTTCAATCGAATCACTCGAAACAGTCGCAAAGCGCCGCGGCGCCAGCGTCCTCCTTGAAACATTGAGCAGTCTTGGGTGCGAGTATGTTTTTGGTAATCCAGGCACGACCGAGTTACCGCTGATGGACGCCTTGCTTGACGTACCGCAGCTTAAATATGTCTGGGCGCTCCAGGAGGCAAGCGTGGTCGCAATGGCCGACGGTTACGCGCAAGCGGCCGGCAAACCTGGCTTCATCAACCTGCACACTGCTGGCGGACTCGGGCACGGCATGGGCAATCTGTTAAATGCAAATGTTTCGTGCACACCGCTGGTGGTTACCGCGGGTCAGCAGGACAGGCGGCACAGCCTCACAGATCCCCTGTTGCTGGGCGACCTGGTGAGCATCGCACGGCCCGCCGTGAAGTGGGCCCACGAAGTGAGTAGCGCCGATCAGTTGCCGGTCCTGGTGCGGCGCGCCTTTCAGGACGCGGATGCGGCGCCTTCAGGACCCGTCTTTCTATCGTTGCCTATGGACGTGATGGAAGAAATGAGCACGGTCCCCGTTGGTTCGTCTTCAAAGATCGACCGACGTTCGGTAGCCGGCTCGCTCGACGCACTTGCTGACCATCTGGTGGGAATCCGGCCGACTCGGCTCGCCATCATCGCCGGCGACGAAATTCATTCGAGTGACGCAGCAGATGAGGCACTTGAGCTTGCAGAAACCTTGGCGGCGCCGGTGTTCGGATCATCCTGGCCGGCACGCATTCCCTTTGCGACTTCCAGCCCGCTATGGGCCGGCAACCTTCCAACGAAGGCGACGGATATCGCTGAAAAGCTGTCGAAATTCGACGCCATCTTTGCGCTGGGTGGGAAATCGCTGATCACGATTCTCTATTCACACGGCCCGGCCGTGCCAGACGGTTGCGAAGTCTTCCAGATGTCGGCCGACGTCAGAGACCTTGGTCGAACTTACTCCACCAGACTGTCTGTGGTCGGTGACATCAAGGCGTCCCTCCAGCAATTGCTACCCTTGCTCAAACAACGCGTGGCGAGGAACGCCGCTGCCTACGACGACGCAAGAAGGAACGCCGCGGCCGAGCAGGTGAAACGCCGGGTCAGACTCAACGAGCTCGCCGCGTCGCAGTTCGACGGGCCGGTTGTGACGCCTCTGGTTGCCGCTCAGCAGGCGATGCGCGCGATCGGCGATAAAACACCGATCGTTGACGAGGCGATTGTCACCTCGTCGGCGGTTCGCAACTTTCTCAACAGTTCGTGGGCGCGACAGTACTCGTTCCTGCGGGGGGGCGGTTTGGGTTGGGGCATGCCGGCCGCAGTTGGGTGTTCTCTGGGGCTGGGACGGGAACCTGTCGTATGTTTTGTGGGCGACGGCGCCGCACTGTATTCGCCACAAGCACTGTGGACTGCTGCGTACGAAAAGTTGCCCGTGACGTTCATCGTCATGAATAACCGCGAGTACAACGTTCTGAAGAACTTCATGCGCTCCCAGGAACACTATACGTCGGCGAAGACCAACCGGTTTGTCGCGATGGAGATCGATAACCCGTCCATCGACTATCTCGCACTGGCAACTTCGATGGGCGTCCCGGCCCGCCGAATCGAGCGGGCCGGCGATATCGCGCAGGCGATTGAAGCCGGAATCGCATCGGGAACCACTAACCTGATCGAAGTGGTGGTTAGTTCAGGTTGACTCGCTGGGCCAATCATCGATCGTGACACGAGCACGCGCCTGCCTGCGTGGACGGGGAGCGTAACGACCCGTCCACAACACAATGCCGCCTGCTGCGGTTGTTTTGTCCGCGCGTTGACGCCTCTACATTCAACAGTAAAACTATTTACTGCGACCGTGCAGTGCGGAGTGCGTGCCAGGCAGTAAAAGAAGTGCAATAAATTCCCTATCGGAAATCGTATTCCGGCGTTCAAGCAGTGTTGGGGCCTGCTCGCAGGCCCCGGTGCGCATCAGTCAGTTATCGCTCAGGTGCGCCGCCAGACCCTGCACACGCGTGACGTCGGCATGCGTTGCGTGTGCAAGACGGGTTCCGTAGCCGGAATCAGCCTTGTAGAAGTACGACAGCATCGCGTACTTGTTTGTATCGTTCGTCACATGTGACAGGTCCGCGGAGAGCACAGTCACCAGGTCCGTCTTGTCCTGCTCGGACAGGCTGCGGTAATACTCGCCGGCCTGACGGAAGTCTAGCGTCTTGTGAATCGCCTGTTGTTGCGTTGAGCCGGTGAGCTGCGTTTGTACCGACTTGTACTGCGGTTGCTCAGCGAGTTCGTGGGGGCCGGAAGGCTCGTAGTTCACCTCACCCTTGCGGTCACCAAAATTCATCAGGCCGTCCTGGTTGTTGTTGTCCACGGGGACGACCGGGCGGTTGATCGGCAGATCGTTATAGTTCGGTCCGAGACGGTACATCTGCGTGTCCGCATAGGAGAACAGACGCCCCTGCAACATGCGGTCTTCGGACGGTTCGATTCCCGGCACGAGGCGCGAGGGTGCGAACGCCGACTCTTCGGTCGACTGGAAGTAGTTGTCCGGCACGCGGTTGAGCGTCATCGTGCCGACCTTTTCCTCGAGGATGGAGGCCGGCCATACCTTGGTGTCGTCCAGTGGATCGAAGTCGTACTTGTCCAGATCTTTCGGCGACATTACCTGGATGTACAGGTCCCATTGCGGATACGAATGCGCCTTGACCGTGTTGTACAGATCGTTGGTCATCAGGTTCCAGTCCGAACCGATGGAATGCGCAATGTCCTGAGGACGAATGCCCTGGATGCCCTGGCGGCTCTTCCAGTGGAACTTCACGTAGTGCACTTCACCCATTGCGTTGACGAACTTGAACGCGTGAACGCCGTAGCCGTCCATATGCCGGTATGAGTCTGGCATGCCCTCATCCGTGTACAGATGGGTCAGCATGTTCGTCGCTTCGGGCGAATGAGCGAAGAAATCGAATGCCAGATTCGCGTCCTGCACACCTGTCACCACCGACGGCTTGTTTGCGTGCACGAAGTCCGGGAACTTGATGGCGTCACGAATGAAGAAGATCGGCCAGTTGATGCCGACGAGGTCCCAGTTGCCTTGCTGCGTATAGAACTTGACCGCAAAGCCGCGCGGGTCGCGTGCTTGCTCCGGCGAGCCGCGATAGCCCATCACGGTCGAGAAGCGCACGAACACCGGCGTCTTGGTGCCGGGCGTGAACACCTTCGCTGTGGTCAGCGAACTGATGTCGGTGGTGGGAACGAATTCGCCGAAAATGCCGGTGCCGCGTGCGTGTACGACGCGCTCCGGAATGCGTTCGCGATCGAAGCGCTGCAGCTTTTCGATGAGGTTCGAGTCTTGCAGAAGCACCGGGCCTTCTGGACCGGCGGTCTCGGAGTTCTGATTGTCGCCGACAGGTGCGCCAGTGTCTCGCGTCATATCTTCGGCATGCGCGGATTGGACGATGGCGATTGTCAAGGCGATCGAGAAAATGCTTGCCACTCTTTGTGCTTTCAATACTCTCATGTTGTCGTCCTGAGTTATGGAAAAACCTAGGAATGCTATGAAGCTATCAATCGGCACGCCAATCTCATTTTCCTATCGATCTAATAGTAATGGAGAG
>NZ_JARESU010000288.1:0-4441 GCF_046027075.1 Paraburkholderia sp. RL18-085-BIA-A
GGATCCGATCACGATCGATGCTGCGCAGAGCATCGTCGGGTTGTGCTGGAAGGACGGCCGATACTACGTCGCCGACGTGACGGGCGGCCTGCTGGTTGTCGAGAACAACGAGTTGATACGGACGGTTCGCATTGGAAACGGCATCAACGACATGACGCTGCACGGCGATCGGCTCCTGATACTTCGCGGCGTCAGCCGTGCCGTCCATATCGTTGATCTTGATGGAACACATGTCGCGTCGGTTACGGTACCGCATGACGGCGCGGTGGGCATAGCCGCTGTCAAGACGTCCGATGCGAAAGAGCCGGGCGTTTATGTGTATTACAACCAGTGCAATTGGGACGTGTTTGACGACGCGGGCTCGGAGCTGACGTCAAACGGGAGCGCCAATATCAAGCTCAGAAACGACGCCCGCGATGGATTCATCGAGCGGCTCGACTATCAGCTCACGGATCTCGGTGGGGGAAACAATTTTTGCCTGTCGGGAGGCTATGAAATCGAGTTCACCTATGCCGAAATGCTCAAGCCTATTGGCGATATCCTCGACGACCTGGAAGGCATCAAGCTGTGCATCAGACTGTCGATACCCGTCGACACGCCGAGGCAAAAAGTCAAATCGCTCGAGACGATCGGCGATATTCCCGCGGCCGTCACAGAGGACGAGGACGGTAACGCGATTGTTGAGTTTGACCTGACCAGGATAAGGCTGGACAAGGAGTGTCGTATTTTTGGCTACCACGCAATCCTCGAGGCTTACGGTATCCGGTACAAGCTGAACGGCGCGAGTACGGACGACTATCCTGCAGATATCAGGCGGCGCTTTCTGAAAGAAGAGTCCCGCTATGACATGGGCAGACAGGAATTGAAGGATATTGCGGAGCGCCTGCTTGCATGCATTCCCCCGCAAGAGCGCGGCAATGTGATCAGGATTGCCAAAGCCGTGCGCGAATACGTCTATAGCCGGCTCGGGTACCGCTGCAACAGCAGATGTACGAGCCCCGTCGAGACGTTGCGGCTCGGCGAGGGAACCTGCGGCAAGTACATGGAGCTGATCATCGGGCTGCTGAGGCTTTGCGGCGTCGCTTGCCGACCCGTCGGCGATTTCAAGGTACCCGAGTACAAGCTGAGGTATGTGCCGGTCGGCTCGGTATGCACACCCGATAACGATCACGCGTGGGTGGAATTCTATGTGCCGGAGGTCGGATGGGTTCCGATGGAGAGCTCGTCGGATGGTGTTCCGGAAAAGCACGATCGATTCTTTGGTGCGCTATCGTGGGTTTATATAGAAAACAGCAGAACTGAAAAGATGTGCAAGATCTGCAAGCCGGGCTCGTGGGAAAACATCGATCAGGACTTGCGGTATTCGGAACTATTTATTCCGGAGATTCAGATCAGAATCATCAAAGCGCTCAGGCCGTCATTCGATCCGTCACATTAGTGACCGATGCTGGCCAGATGCGCAGACATGTCGTAGGCGTTGCCTTCAACCAGAATGTCGAGGTGCAGGCCGATCATGCTAACCGGCGCATGGCGGCGATCGGGATGAATCGCGGAGTGCTGGAGTTGGGAGGTATCGACGACGGTGATGCCTCCCGTCCCCACGACTTGCAGCTTCTGGTCCGGACCGATGAATGCAGCGGTGTCTTCATCGAGCCCGATGCCAATGGCATCCGGATTGTAGGTCAACGCCATCAGCATGCGCCCAAGCCGGTCCTGGTGGCGAAAGTGTTGGTCGATAACCAACTTGTCGATCAGGCATAAGCCCGGTGCCAATTCGACTATATCCGCGCGGGGCGTCGTGCCACTTTTCCCGGCTGCGATCATTTGCCTTGGCAGAAACGCTGCGCCGGCCGAGACGCCCGCAACGTGCGTCCCCTTTGCATTCAGGCGGCCTATTTGCTGAGCGACGGGCGTGGCGCTGAGCGTCTCGGAGAGGCGGGCCGGATCGCTCCCGATGAGGAAAACCCCGTCAACGCCGCCGAGCGAGTCGTCCCTTGCCCTTTCGCAATCCGTTCGATTCTCGAAGTTGAATGCACTGACGCGATTGACGCCGAGATCACGGAATGCCCGTTCGTAACGGTCGCCAAAATCCTCTTCATCAGAGCCTGCCGAGACAATGGCGATGTGCGCGCGGGAGCCACCGCAAAGCTCAGCGAAGCGCCGCAGGATAGGGGCCGCCTTGCGGGCCGCTTTGCCGTCACCGCCTACGGCGACGATAAAGCCTCTTGTCCCGGCCGCGAGCGCTCTTGAACGATTCAAACTTTCACCCCTTAACTCAGAGCCGGCAGTCCTACACCGTCACGGTCTTATAGATGGAAGCGCGGCGACGTTGCGGGCAGGCGCAGAAGGGCGCCGGCGTTTTGCAATGAACCGATCAAACTATCAGCGGAATCGGTCAGCGGATAATTCCAACGATCACGTCAACGCGGTAGCGTCCAAGCAGGCCGTGCCGTGGCTCTTTGCAGTGAGCCCCGAGCGCAGCAGCGTATGGCTTCCCAAGTCGTACAGGTTGCCGTCAGTAAGGATATGGAGGCGTACCCCGGTCAACCCTACCGGTTCGCCATGGCGGGTCGAATCGACGGCGGAGTTGTGCAGGCTCGACCCTTCGATGATGGTGACGCTCCCGGTACCGACCACCTCGAGCGTGTCGTCCGGACCGATGAACGCAGCCGTATCTTCGTCGAGCCCAATGCCGGCTCCGAAGGGGATCGACGCGACCGCAGTGAGCAGGCGCCCGAGCCGGTCACGCTGGCTGAAATGCTGGTCGATTACAAAGCGGCTGACAAGCCCCAAGCCCGCTGCGAGGTCGACCATGCCGGCACGAGGCGTGGCGCCGCTCCTGCCGCCGGCGATCATCGCGCTCGACATCGCCGAAGCCCCGGCGGAGGTACCGGCGATGTGCATGCCATGCAAATTACGGCTGCAGAGCTTTTGCGCAGCCGACGTGCCGCTCAGCATCTCGGCGAGGCGCACCTGATCGCCCCCTGTCATGAAGACACCATCAGCGTGATCGAGCACCTCAAGATATTGCTGTGACTCGCAGTCCCCGCGGCTTTTGAATGGCAGGATGCTGATCTGTCCGGCACCAAGATCACCGAACACCGATCCATACACATCGCCCGTAGTGTCCAACGACGAAGCCGTCGGAATGACCGCAATATGCGCGCTCGGGCCGCCGCACAGTTTGACGAAGCGGCGCAGTATGACGGGGTTCTGGACCCTATTCTCGGCCCCGCCGATCGGAACAATAAAGCCCCGTGTGGGGTTTTTGGGCGGTCTTCCCGGACGCATATCTTTTCCTCGCAAGGCTTGATCATATTGTCCGCAGTGGGTACGGCCCCCGGAGTCGTCCGCTGGCGGGCAAATCCGCCCGCTGTCGCGGGTCCCAGTTCCGTAAGCGAGAATCGTTCCAGCCGAGCCTGCGAGCCATCGCTTCGCGGCCCTGCATCCGACCAGAGGCTGAAAAAATTCCAGTTAGAGCGGTGCGCACTAAGAATCAATTTCCATTGCATTATGGTGCAAAAGTGAACCAATGTGGTGCGGATCTGCTGCGTCGCTGAATGACCAGCTTAGACATTCGCCCGTCACGCGGAGCAAGAGCGATGACTGGCTGTTCGAATCAGGGGCACCAACAGATTCACGTAGCCCAGTCATCGCGCGGCCGGGCTTTTTGCTTTCCGGCTTCCCACCTCATGATGTAAGTTCTCAGGAAAATTGAAAATTCTTGACGCGGGCGAAAGCGGCTAATCCAACTTGCGAGTGCCTGCCAATCTATGCGTTCGATCCTTACCATCGACGGTTGAAGGTAGGAAGTTCGAACGGCTGCTCTCGGCAACTCTGAAGATCCGTTGTTCGTTGACTCGGACGGTTGAACTTTCTCGTGAGCCAACATTCCCAAACAGCGAAATCTGCGGCTATCCGAATGGCTGCAACATGCTGAGTACTCGCCGGCCGACACAACCACGCGAACGGCCGTTGTACCTTGGAAGCCGCCGTTAAGGGTACGCGGGATCGAAGGGCGGTTGTGGGTCGCGTGCCGCCAATCGCAGCTCGCGGTGACTTCAGTCGCATATGCCTAAAGCAGAGGCGGCACCGGGCCAAGAACGGGCGTCGAGGTACCAGCTTAGGGTCGCCCCGAAGCGGACTTTCGCGAACTGTTGCGGGTAGCTTGCACGCACCTGAGAGGTCCAGGGAGCTCGAGCGCGAGCAACGCGAACCCCCAGAGTTTGGTTACACCTGATTTCATTCACGCGTCGCGCTGATCAGTTTTCGGCGCGACGTGGACACTCTTCAAGCCGCGCGCGACAAAGCAAGTCAGCCAGCAATGAAGACGGCAATGTCGGCAGAGCGTTCACGCTGGACACAACCACGCGGCGCGGGCGCACGAAGCCGTGCGCGTAGATTCACGCTTTCGGTTTGATGTTCTGGTTGACTCGGAACT
>NZ_JARESU010000289.1:0-4436 GCF_046027075.1 Paraburkholderia sp. RL18-085-BIA-A
TGGGCGGGGGGTGGTGCGGGGGGGTTCCCGCCCCCGGGGGCCCAAACCGCGGCCGCCGGGTCTCGCGAGATGTCACCAGATGCGCTGAACAGGGTATTCACAGTTTTGCCAGGTCGATGTGAAGCGTAGAAACCAGATCGCGAATCTGGTTGTAGGCGGCATCCGATTGCGGCACCGTCTTCAGCTCCGGGTTCTGGTTCGACGCGAGAAACTTCTGATCGGCCTCCGGCAACTGGCGCAGATCGAGCGAACTCAGGACGCTTGCCAGACGGGTCTTGAAATCCGCCGGCAAATCGCCGCGCACGGCGAGCGGGTCGAGCGGAATCGGATCCGATTGCCACAGCGTCACATAGGCCGCAGGGTCGTACTCGCTATGCAGCTTGGCGCTGGCGATTTCTTCGCTGTTCAACTCACCCGCGTCGACCTTGTGGTTGCGCAGCGCTTCGAACGATGCCGTATGGCTGCCCGCATAGACACCCTTCACACCCTTGTCCGGGTCGATGCCGTTCTTGCTCAGACCGTAGGCGGGAAACAGATGGCCGGACGTGGAAGCCGGATCGGCGTATGCAAACGAATGGCCGTTGATGTCGGTCAGCTTCTTGAGGCCGGAGCCGGGCCACGTGACGATCGACGCGTAATAGGTGGCCGGCTTGCCTTGTTCGCCGGCGAACGTGGCGACGGCCTCGGCGTGCGCGACCTGGTGGGCGAGCACGTAGCCGAGCGGGCCGAATTCGCCGAATTCGAGCTTGTTGTTGCGCATCGCTTCGATTTCAGCGTTATAGCTGGTTGCGACGTAGAGCTGCACAGAACAGCCGAGCTTGTCGCCGATCATCTTGGCGAGGTCGGTATAGACAGGCAGCATGCGTTGCGCCGATTCGTACGGCTCGACGCCGAAGCGAACTACGCCGTTGTTCGGACAGGTACCGGCTGCATGCGCCGCACCGGAGACGAGACACGCTGCAAACATCGCGGCTGCCAAAACTTTGGATACCTTCATATCGTCCTCAAGTTGTATTAAAAGCGTGCCGAGCGATTCAACGACGAATTACAGCTTCCGCACCGGCCTCCTGCTCAAGGGGGCGGTACGGCACTCCTATTCCAACTCGCGCATTCTAAAAATCGCATGTGACACATCTGTGTACTTGTCGAGCCGTCTAGACGAATTGACCTCTGCCGGCTCGACCCCATCCGTGTGCCCGAGCGCAGCTCGGCATGCGTCAGACGATCCGCTCCCCTGCCCGCCAGGTCGCGCGCGGTACGGGCAGCCCATCGTGCACCTTCACTCGCACAAAGTCGGCCCGCAAACCGGGGGCGATGGCGCCGCGGTCGGACAGCCCCACCCTGCGAGCCGGTTCGGCAGATACCGTTGCGATTGCGCGCGGTAGTGTCCAGCCAGCCTTGTCGACGAGTTCGAACGCCGCGGTCAACAGACTCGATGGCACATAGTCGGACGACAGGATGTCGAGCAACCCGGCCTTCGCAAGTTCGAGTGCCGAGACGTTGCCCGAGTGCGACCCGCCCCTCACGATATTGGGCGCGCCCATGATCGTCGCGATACCTTGTTCGCGTGCGGCTTGTGCGGCGACGCTGGTGGTCGGGAATTCGGCCAGTACGATGCCATCGGCCGCCGCCTGTTCGACATGCTCGACTACGGTATCGTCGTGGCTCGCCACCGGCACGCCGAGCGCCACGCAGCGTGCAACGATCTCGCGGCGGTGCTGGTCGGCGTAGCGCTCCTGCCCATCCGTCAGCTCGGCTACCACGGCGGCGAAACGTTCATCAGTCAGCTTGCCGTGCCGTTCCTGCCAGCGGCGCCACTGGTTGCGGTCGTGCCATTGCCGCTGGCCCGGCGTGTGATCCATCACCGACACGAGGCGTAGCAACGGATGCGTGTGGAGCGAATCGAACACGTCCACCACATCGGGCGCGGCGATTTCGCAGCGCAGATGCAGGAAATGTTCGGCGCGCAGCAATTCGCTCTCGGACAAACGTGCGAGTACTTGCGTGCACTGCGTCTGCAGATCGCGATTGTGCATGTCCACGTCGGAACGCGCGCCGATTCTGAGTGAATCGAAGACGGTCGTGATGCCGGCCGCGGCCACCTGCGCATCGTGAATCACGAACGCCGCGTCGATATTCCACCGCACGCCCGGACGCGGCGCGAGATGCTTCTCGAGGTTGTCAGTGTGCAGTTCGATCAAGCCCGGCAACAGATAGTCGCCTTCCCAGTCAACGGCCTCGCGTGCTGACGTGGCGCCACGTTCCAGATCGCGAATGAAACCATCTTCGATACGCAAGGTGCCTGTAAATTCCTCGTCCCGCGTGACGACGCGAGCGTTCCTGATCAGCATCAATGTGCTCCGTATGTGCGCCGGCCTCAGCGTCGTGTTGCTGTAAGCCGCAGCGGCAGTGGTTGTAAGTCGAGGCGGCGCGTCGCGACTTCTGCGAGTGCGGCGTCGCGTGACGACTGCCATCCACGCGCGACGCGAGGCAGAAGAAGTCAACGCTAGCGTGGCGATCAGCGGGGCTCCTGCTCATCCACAGAATCGTCATGGCACCCTCTCTCATCTAAACGTCTAGATGTATCGGATCATGCCAGGAGACCCGTGACGCGAGCGATGCACTTCATATTTCCATCACGGTTTGCCCACGACGACGCGCGACGCGTTGATTATTTGAACCGGGGGGAATGACAACACGATGACATCGACCAATAAAGCAGCCGCACACCCCGCACGGGTACTGTCAAATTATTGGTCGACGAGCGGCCGAACGGTAATGTCGCAGTAAGGCTCGCGAAATAAGGTCGAATCGATATGCGAAGTACTGCTTACGTTGCCAGTTCGTAGAAGTGATCGACGGTGAACGGATGGGTTTTGCGAGCACGCTTCATCTGTCTTTTGGCGATCGTGTTCTTGACTTCGATGCTGCCAAGCAGGATTCGGGGACAGCGAAACTGTTGCCCCTGCATGGGTCGCATGCGCCGCTTGATCGCCCAATGGTCCTGCTCAACCAGGTTGTTGAGATATTTGGATCGGCGGATCCTGATGAGTGTTTCACGTTCGGCATTGATGGTTTCGAGCGCGGCGACCTGATATGCGTACGCCGTTACGTGGCCTGTCCGTTGAGCCTGCGGCGTTCCAAAGAAATGGTCGCTGAGCGCGGCATTTAGGTTGAACATTCGATCGCGCAGCATGGCCTGCCGAAAACGTCGATCCGGGCGTTTGGCTGAAATTCGAAAGCGGTTGTCCGGGGTGTGATACGCCTGGCGGCTACAGTCGGATGGTCCCTGGAGCAAAACCGCTCTCTCCTGCCATTCGCACTCAACCTCATGAAAACATCACTCAATTTTGTCGGCCTTTCGGGCAGCCTGCGTCAAGCGTCGTATTCGACTGCCGTCCTGGATGCTATCGGCAAACAATTGCTATCGCGCGGGCATGCTCTCAACTGTTTGAATATCGGAGACTTTCCGCATTACAACCAGGACACCGAGGAAGCCGGTTTGCCCGAAGCGGTCGCCCATGGCCGAAGCACCGTCGAACAAAGCGACGGCGTCGTAATTGTCACCCCTGAGTTCAATCATGGCATTCCCGGTGTCCTTAAGAACACCCTCGACTGGCTGTCGCGACCGGCATTCGCGAGTTGCTTTCAAAGCAAGCCGGTTGTTTTCTGCACGATTTCGCCAGGAGCACTTGGTGGCGTCCGCGCGCAGTATCAACTGCGAGAAACGCTAAGCTCGATGCTTTGCGAAGTTGTCGCGATGCCGGAAATAGTCATTCCGCACGTCAACAAGAAGTTCGAGAACGGGGTCTTTACCGATCAACCGACGCTCGACTTCATCTCCAACTCTATTGGTCGACTGATTACCACAATAGACCGGCGTCGGGCCGCACAAGACGACGGGTCCCTGGTCGCGGCCTGACCAGATAGACCCGCATAATCTGCCGATGCAAGAGCGATCGCGGGGAAATCGCCTCGATGAGAATGGCAGCCGTCGTTCCGCTCGCAGCGCTCGCCGTCACCTCAAGCGTCCACGTGCAGAGTAGCGTGACCCTGTTCGGCATGCTCGATGTCGGTGTGAGCAATGTGTCGAACCAGAACGGCGGCCATACACTCGAAGCGAGCGACTCGATCTATACGCCCGGTCACATCGGCTTACGTGGTTCGGAGGACCTGGGCGGCGGCTACGGTGCGAAGGTCTAGTGCCCCAGATACACGTTGAGGACGACCTCCGCCACCCGGTTGTTCCGCACCGCGAGAGTCACAACCGGGACGGCCACGCAAGCGCGGCTGTCCCTCCTGCCCAGCGTTCGTTACACAGCAGGGCAACCTGTGGCTGGATTGCCAGCGTATAGCCCTGGGTTCTCCTGGATAGGCAGAACGCCTATGCCGACGCCTTTTCCAGCGCAGCGATTGCCTTGGCCACACCCGCGCCA